>JAJCYJ010000439.1 GCA_029262975.1 Saprospiraceae bacterium | reverse complement strand
TCAAATCTGCTTCCGCTCCCAGTCGGTCTGTCACTGAAAAAGGCTGAGATGCCACAATTATCATTGGCTGATGGAAGCATCCAATCTACAATAGCAAAGCAACTGGAATTAGAAACCACGGTTATATCCTCGGGGCAATTGCGGATGACAGGTGGTAACGTATCCTGAAGTGTAATCATCTGAATTCCCGAATCTTGTTTTTCACTATAATTGGGATTAGTAGCCATCCAGGTTCTTTTAATAACCTGGTGGCAATCCACGTCTTCAAGTATCTCATCTGAATGGTTGACTATAGGTGCTTCACAATTTGCACCGGGAATCATGGCGGTCGCTTGTCCTGTATTTGAAGGTTCCGTAGAACTGCCCGGGCATCCTGTAAAGTCCGGAGGTATCTGAATTACAGGTGTATCATCGCAACAATTGCCGGTAACTTCAATGTTAAAACTACAGGTGGAAATATTGCCACATATATCAATTGCGGTGTAGGTAATCTCAGTTGTCCCGATTTCAAAACTAGCTCCGGGGCTATAGTTGCTGGTTAAAGATTGTATCCCACAGTCATCACGGACCGTAGGTGGATTCCAATTGACGACAGCACTGCAAGAGGTATCTGAAGCAACTATTATGTCCGCCGGACAATTCATAAATTCCGGGTGATCATTATCCCTAAGGATCAGGATTTGTGTACATTCTGCGGTTAACCACGCCAATGAACTGTCAGGATAGGTCGCTCTCCAGAATCTCTTGATTTCTTGTCCTGATCCACATGGATCATCTACGTATACGGTATCCCGAAAAGTAATAACAGGATCAAGGCAATTCGCATCTCCGGGAAGGGCTGTGGCAAATCCAAGGGCTTCCGGGGCCACATCGTCACCCGGGCAACCATAGTAGGTCGGAGGACAGGTTAGAACCGGAGATGTAATACAGTCCTGAGCGGATATAATAATTGATTGCGAGCATAACAGGGTAAGAATTAAAAATGTTACGCGCAAGGGTTTAAAAGATAAGAGTAGCAGTTTCATTGAAAATGAGTTGTTTGATCCCTAAGGCAAGAAAAAATGAAATGTCTACAAAACACTCTATATCAAGCCTTTAAGATAATAATTAAATATCTGTATATCAAAAGGAAATATCAGTAGGTACCCTAGTTCAGCGAGGTGATTATTCGCGAATAGATACGGAGAAAAGCAGACCATCTCAACAGAGACAGGCACAAGGTTTTTTCCAAGGAAATGCAAGTCGATCAATAGTTCTTTCACTTAATGTCTAAGCCAAGAGCGATTAACCGAGAGGCAATTTAGTAAATTATCGGAGGTATGATGAAAAAATCGAATACTTTAAGATTTGGTTTTTTGGTTGCGAGTTTGCGGGTTTTACACCCGATGTCCATGTACATTCACGATCACACACCTGACGACAAGTTTCTTACAACTTGTAACTGGTTAACAAATGACTGTTTATTCACATCCACAAAACTCGAAACTCGAAACTGGTTATCCGGTTTCCGTTTTCTCTACACAACCCGAAGCTCGTAACCCGTAACTCGCAACTGATTCACTCGTTTACGATAATGGCCCCACACCCGCACTTTACAGCGGGTTTGATATCCTGATGCCCTGTACTTTACTTCTACTTAATTTTGAGTAAAGTCAACCTCTTCAATTTAGATAAATTGCATTCAGGCCAGAATAGAACTAAATTAGAAGTTCACACACTTTATTAGAAAACGATATTAGAATTAGATTTAAGAGCATGAAGAAATGTTATATTATTATTTCTATATTTACATTTTTACATGTATTATCCAGTGCTCAAATTTCAACTAGTCCTAATTCTAGTTCTTCTAATAGCGATAAAGATATTAGCGTCTATTATGCAAAAGGCATCGATGACTTCCAGACAATTATATATATTAATGAGATTGAACTTCCAGGTATCTGTTCTTGCAGGACAGAATATTTTCTCGATACCAATTCTAATAAAAGCATAATTGTAGAAGCAAAATTTGTAGCGAAAAAGTCGAATGGTTTACAGTCAATTTGCATATTATCATCTACAGAATTGAAATCAGAAGGAAAGTATTTGGGTTACCTAAAATTAGGCGATCAACAGAAGGAATTATTCTCTCATAAAGTTACACTGCATGTATATCCTGAAAATTCCGTGACTGTTTTAAATACTGATCCAATTAACGTGTGCCATACAAAATCTTTATTTAGTCGTGAAATGAAAGAAGACTTTACCATCGGTCTTGATAACAATGCAGAAATTGAAATCAAGATAGATGATATTCAGTCTATTCTCGATCTCGATAGTATAGAATATGGTCGATTTGAATGTACTCTAGAGAGGGCAGATAGTTCAGTAACTGCAAAATCATCAAAATCAATTAAGATAAATGCTGACTATAGTGATTTGCATCCTGGTAAATACAACGGTCAAGTCGAAATAAACTTTAATAAGGATATTAAGTCCCAGGTAATTCCAATCGAAACTTATGTAAAGAACGGTTGGCTCTGTCCCTTCATTTTGTTAATTATAGGTCTTTGGATTGGTAGAAAGTTCAGGCAAACAGAAATGAGTGCGGACCAATTAAAATATCTTGGTGAAGCAAATTTATTGAAAAGAAAAATAAACAAGATTTTAGATTCGACCATTAAAGATAAATTTAACCAGGAAGTGGATGAGGTTATTAATAATATTTATGGAGCGATAGCAATAACTGATTTTACCACTATCAATAATCAAATTATTTCATTAAATGAAAAAGTGATAAAGCATTTGCCTGGGCTATTCTTCGATAGAGGAATCCTTAAAACACATACCATGACATCTTTGATTGATCCTGTTCTTAGAAGGCCTCTCCCTGTTGAAGATTTGGTCGTAAAAAACGAAGGGTGGTTTATGAGGACACATAAAAGATTATACTACTGGCTAAACAGGAAACCCTCCTTGGATAAAATGCTATATCTCTATACCCCATGGATGTATCTGACTTCTGTCATAATTGCATCTTTAATCGTTTTCAAGCAATACTATATTAACAATGATGTATTTGGGCAGAATTGTTTTTTTGATCCATTCACACTGTTCATTGCAGGCTTGGGTATTACTGTTGTAGCCAATTTAATTTTCTCAGACAGAGTTGCTACTTGGATATCTTCTATTGTAAATCCGTAGGATTAACATTATAATTGTCAAAGGGCACACACTTCGGAAGGAAGTGTTTTGGAAGGATTCAACTCACTTCATGATACACAACAAAGCAGTTCAGGACATTTAAGATTGTAATATAATGGTTATGATGGAAATCGCAGTAGACTATATTTCCGTGAGGATGTCATGATACGCTTTTTTTGCACATGGACAAACACATCTGTCTAATTAGAGATTTATCTATTGTAAAAACGATAACGCAATCCAGGGGCTCCTGAAAAAACCTTTTAAGAAGGGATCAAACAATAAAAATAAGGATATTCGCTGATTAAATATTACATAAAATCAAAAGACATATACTTAATATTTAGTAAATTTTCTATTTCAGTTCAATTTGCCCTTCATAATTAAGCATGCCTATAAATTCCACTTTATATTGAATAACGAAAAATAATTTTAATCACATTGAAGATTTAAAAAATGGCAACTGCAACTTATAAAATTTCAAAAGATGCATTTATTGATAGTATCACTCAGTTAAGAATCGGAGGGAGAATTATAGATCCTCCGAGACTAAGTGGTACGGTTACCGGAGCTCGGGTTGTAAATAACAAAATATATTTATTCTGTACGGTATCCGGATCTAAACAAGGCAAATACACCTTGAATGTGACGGTCGACGGATCAAAGAAATTGAAAAACTATCCTAATGGAATATCAAAAAATGGCAAACAAGCTATCACTGGACATTATCTACTTGCTTAAAATTTCGGCTACTGCGGTATTCCTATCTTTCTTAAGCAGCAATCAGAGCATATCACAAATTCTCCCTGAAGATGCATCGGGAGAAAATAGTATTTTATTGGAAGGCGGGTCTGTAAACTTCAATTTTACAAAATCCGAATTAGCAGCTCACTATACAGGCAAAAAACATATAGACACTGGCTTCGATTTATTATATAGTATTAAATCTAAGGCAGGGAATAGTAATGGCATTGGACCATTAATTAGTGCCGGTGAAATTCAACCAAGTTCGCAATTATCCGGAGTAATTGGAATTGGTATAATTAACAACTATCCTTTAGAATATAAATTACTCGATTCAAAAAAAGATAGTCTAAAGCTTGCTCTTGATACTATTGCAAATCGAATAAACGAAAATATTTCGGATGCCATTAAGGTAAAAATGGGTGAAGACTACTACAGTATAAGGCGTAAATTAATAGAATATTTTAACGAACTAGGAAGTGGCGATATTGCAGAAGAAAAAACAATAACTAATCGACTCATTGAAAGCACTACAGATACAATATTAGATAAAAAAATAGAAAAAAATATTAAGAAGACTTTTAGCGAAATTGACACAATTTTACAAAAGGATTTTAATGAGCATTTTGTCGAAGTCGAAATTAATGACGAAAAGATGTTAAAAGCATTCCCACCATCTTCTCCTATCCACAAACTAACATTTTATACAGGAATAGATCTCTCGAGCAGATCTTTTAAATCAGTAGGAGAATTAGACACAATGAACCTGTTAAACAGTTTTAAATCCAAAACATCCAAGGTTTTAAACTTTGATCTTGGTTTCAATTATAGTTATAACTTCAATTGGTTTGCAGGTCTCAAAATAAGATTTTCGGATACCGACAATTTTAGCACTCTTAAAAAGGTAGATTATACGATAACAGAAACTTCGAATAGCGGAAGTCCAAATACATCTATCAAGACGGAAAATAAAATTACAGCCTACAAAAAACAGTTCAAGGAAGGTATAGGTACTTTTAGCGTCTACCTCGATCTTATGAGGAGGCAGAAGATTTCGGGCACTAATTTTATATCCTATGGGATTTACTGGCGTCTGAATAATTTTGCGGGTAATAATACTGTACCTCATACTAAAGACATAGGATTTGCATTGAATTTTCATACATTATCTAACGGCAAGTTTTTAGGAGGATTTTACATTGAATCAGAGAATTATAATAATGGCATTAACAAATTAAATAAGAAAGATGAGGATAGACCCTTCTCAAAGTCAATAAATTTTGGTCTACGCGCTGGTTATGTTTTCAAGTCGCTCCAAAAATAATCACAAATCAACCTATATTAGGCATGTACTTCCAGACAACCCAGAACTCGTAAATAATTTCCGATGCCCTCACAATCACACACTTGACAGCGGAATTCATACTCGATGCCCCCATAACCCTACTTTCCATAACTCGAAACTGATCACTGGTTTTCTATACTGGCCCCACACCCACACTTGACAGCGGGTTTCATACCCGATGCCCCACACCTGTACAATCCGAAACTCGCATCAGACTAACGGATCTCCTATGCCCCTATACCCTTCAGAACTCGCAACTAAATCACATCACAGATTAGCGGGTTTTCCGTTCCTAAATACTGACATAAAAAGCTCATATTTGCAACCTGTAAGACGATCCGTTGTTACACAGATTACAAAAATCATTTAAACGTCAATTCTAAAGTATCATATGGAAAAAAATACCGCAATAGATCTCAAATCTCTCGTACGTGATAAATATGCCTCAATTGCAAAAGGAGATAAGGAAACCATCCAGGCTTCTTGCTGTGGAGCAACAGAGTCCAGTAAGGAAGTATATAATATTATGAACGACGAATACGAGATGGACGGATATAATGCCGATGCAGATCTTGGACTTGGTTGTGGGCTACCTACTCAGTTTGCTATGATAAAAAATGGAGATGTAGTTGTGGATCTTGGTTCGGGTGCTGGCAATGATTGCTTTGTGGCAAGACATGAAACTGGTCCTGAAGGCAAGGTAATTGGAATTGACTTCACCCCTGAAATGATCAACCTGGCGCGTACAAATGCACATAAAGTAGGCTTTAATAATGTCGAATTTCGGGAAGGAGATATCGAGCACATGCCTGTTTTAGAGGAATCCGTGGATGTAGTAGTCAGCAATTGCGTACTTAACTTGCTTCCAAAGAAAGATCGTATTTTTCTTGAAATTAATCGGGTATTGAAACCCGGAGGACACTTTAGTATCTCGGATATAGTACTTGTAGGTAGTTTACCTGACGAACTGACCAATGCCGCAGAAATGTATGCAGGATGTGTAGCAGGCGCCATTCAAAAGACAGACTATTTGAAATTAATCTCTGAGGCTGGATTTGAAAATATCACAATACAGAAGGAAAAGGCGATCCAAATTCCTGATGATATCCTCATCAATTATCTCGATCAGTCTTCACTTGACTCTTTTAAAAACGGGACAACTGGCATCTTCAGCGTTACTGTCTTCGGACAAAAATCGGGCAGCGCAATGAAGACATTAAATATCGTAAGTAATGGAGAAGTCTGTACTCCGGGTGGAGGATGTTGTTAAAAGAAATCGAGCTTACTTAGAGATTTCAGAATACAACAGACAAACCCATTTGCCAATTGATGGTAGCTGCAGGTTCGTAAAATCTGCCACCGAAGGCATTTAATCTCAGGTTGTCAAAATATGCTGTCGAGAATAAGTTATTAATCGCTACAAATGGTGTGTACACTACCCTCCCTGACTGCAACTCAGTACCAGCTCTAAAGTTGACGATGTGATAAGGATCAACACTTACATCGCCTGCATCCTTTACAGTTATTCTGCTGAAATATTGAGATGAAAGTTTGAAGGTCAGCCTGTTGGATAAATAGGACAAAGATGTAGACAATGCATGTTGTGGAATTCCGGGGATCGGATTATTGGCCAGATCCTGACCGTCCACATTATACTCATCAAATTTGAAATTAGAATAGGCGTAAGAACTTTGTAATTCTATTTTCTTTATACCGGCATAGGTCAATCCTGCTTCGACCCCGGTTCTTTTGGTACTGCCAGCATTTCTAAAAAAGGTTCTGCCTGGAAAGTCATTCAGTTCAAATGGTATCAATTCGTCTTCGGATCGAATTCGAAATAATGATATCGAATAGCGTATTTCTTCATTACTCCCTCCCC
This sequence comes from Saprospiraceae bacterium, assembly GCA_029262975.1. Lineage (GTDB taxonomy): Bacteria > Bacteroidota > Bacteroidia > Chitinophagales > Saprospiraceae > JAJRXG01. The sequence goes on along the minus strand of JAJCYJ010000439.1, from coordinate 1,487 downwards.
TGGCACCTACTTCAATTGTCCTGGCCTTCATAGGTTCGAGCAGATTATTAAACCCTCCTCCCCCATCAGGGTTGGAAGATAATTCACTGAGGGCCGGTGTCTCAAAACTAGTACTGTAATTTATAAATGCGGCATTCCGATCTGAAATTCTATAATTGACGGCAGCACTATAATTAAAATTAGAAAGTTTTCTATCCCCACTATCGTCTCCATCAATTAGAAAGTTATCATCAACACCTATTTTATTGTCATCATATCGGAGTGATCCTCTAACTGTCCAAAGATTGTTGCTCCATTGGTCTATAAAATAGAAACCAAAGTTGTCAAATTTTTCTAATTGCGACAAGGTCAATACGCCACGTGTACCATCATTATTTACATATCTGTCCCGGTTATCTCTTTGCGAAAGCACCTCAATCCCAATACTCATTTTGTGAACGGAGTGCGTCCCGGTATTTAGATAGTTAAGCTGTGACATGACGCCACCATACTTTCTGTCCAAATCTATCGCACCGCCATTAGAAAATGGCAAGCGGCCATCAAAAGCTCTTCCTGAATAAAATGCGTTCGTAACGAGGGACAAAGTATTTGAAAAATTTGATTTGAATGAAAGAGAAGATTTCCAGTGTGTGATTTCTTCTCCGGCATTAAAGCTGATATTGCGATCCCTGGCAGATTCAGTGTTTGCTGTGGCATCTGCCAAATTTATCCCGCCAGGATCTTCCGCTTTAGGGCTATTCAAATAGCTTGCCTGCCAAACCAGATTTGATGTTCCCCACTGATGTGTCAATCTTGTCAGGATATTAGTTTGTACTAGTCCACTTTGATTTCGGTATCCCGAAGATCGATGGTGATTTCCGGAGATTTGTAGAATTGATTTACCGAGATGTTGAGCTGTACCGAGTCGGTATTGTTGGAGTCCATATGATCCTACTCTTATACTGGCTGTCGAGGCATTATTTGGCGGGATATCCAGGGTCGATATTTCAATTACTCCGCCTGCAGCATTTCCGTATTGGGCGCCACTGGTACCGTGAAGCACCTCGATCAATGCAATATCGCTAACTGATATATTATCTAATTGACCCTGGCCATCAGGGGTGGTTTCAGGGATTCCATCTACGACCAATTTGATGCCCCGAATTCCAAAAGCAGATCGTGCACCAAACCCCCTGAGAGATATTCGTAAATCCTGGGCATAATTCTGTCCATTCAAGGTAAACAGACCCGGTACATCTTTAACCGCTTCGCTGAGGTCTGTATGGGATATAAAGTTTATAGATTTCCGAAGATCGACTGTTGTTGCAGATGCAGGCAAAGACATATATGGAGTCTCAAGACGTCCCGCTGAAATCAATACTGAATCCAGTGAATAGGAAATGAGGGTATCTCTTTGTCCACTTACTTGCAGGACAGACATAGTTATTACAATCCATGTAAGGATCGACCACTTTGGCATTTGCCGTATTTTACTGCTTCAGCTCGTC
>JAJCYJ010000438.1 GCA_029262975.1 Saprospiraceae bacterium | reverse complement strand
CTGAAATCTTTTTTTCTTCATCATTTAGCGTAATATTCATTTTATAATCCGCTCTCGTTTGCCAGTATTGATGACCAGGGGCACCTGATGCATTTCGGTATTCATTAGGTGTAGGCAAATCTGTTCCTAACTGCTTAAAAGGATCTGAAACGGACTGAGAAAGAAGAGAATGCGCTATTAAAAGACCAATGCATATTAACAGGAAATTTTTCATTAGATGTATGTTTTTTACGCTGAGGATAAGTACAAAAATTCAATTAATTTTAAGAGGACGAAAGATACTTTAAATTTTGTGTTTTATAAGTCAAAACGTTGTCTCGAGGAGCACATTAAAACCAAATTAACACATTAGTAAATTATTTAATATAATTAAATTGTTCCACGTGGAACATGATTAATTTAGTCGCTCAATTTTGTAATCTTAACTATGGAAAATATGAGGATCATCAACTTAAGTATATTATTAGTACTTATAATAGGTTGCGATATTAACGATCAAAATACTAACCCAATTGATTACAGGCCTAATATCTTATGGATTGTGGCTGAAGATTTGAGTCCAATTATACCTTCTTTTGGGGACAGCACGATTGTTACACCTAATCTATCGAAACTTGCCAAAGAAGGAATATGTTATGATAGAGTCTTTAGTCCATCTGGTGTATGTGCGCCGAGTCGAGCGGCAATTGTGACAGGTATGTATCCTATAAATATTGGAGCTAATCATATGAGGACAGGGCCTTGGTTTCCAAATGTACCACAACAATTCATTGATAACTATGCAAGGACTTCAATGCCTCAGGGAATAGTTCCATATGAAGCTGTTCCTCGGCCTGAAGTGAAAATGATGAGTGAGTATTTGAGAGCCGAAGGATATTATTGCAGTAATAACGCTAAAGAAGATTACCAATTTAGGAAATCATTGATGGCGTGGGACGAAAGTTCAAGAAATGCACATTGGAGAAATAGAAAAAAAGGACAGCCATTCTTTAGTGTTTTTAATATTGAAGTTACACATGAATCTAAAATTTGGGCCAAAGCAAAAGATACACTTCTTGTACCACAAGATTTGATAGTACCAATTCCTCCATATTTACCGAACACTGATAGTGCTAAGATGGATATTAGGAGAATGTATTCTAATATAATTGAAATGGATGGCAGGGTAGGAGAAATTATAGCACAATTGGAAGAGGATGGATTATTAGAAAGCACAATAATATTTTGGTACACAGATCATGGTGGCCCACTACCAAGACAAAAAAGACTTACATATGATTCTGGAATAAGGGTACCAATGATCATTAGATTTCCCAATATGGAAAATGCAGGAACCAGGGATGGCCAGCTTATCAGTTTTATTGACTTTGCTCCTACTGTTCTGTCATTGGCAGGAATAAAACCAGGAAATCATTTTGATGGCCGGGCATTTTTAGGAAAGTTCAGCTCCTCAACTGAAAGAGCTTATATCCATGCTGCCGCGGACAGATTTGATGAATTAATTGCGGATCCCATAAGGACTGTGAGGGATGCGAGATATAAATATATTAGATATTATGACCAAAAGAAACCTATGTTTTATGCAGTCAATTACAGAAACCAAATGACCATTATGAGAGAACTCTATCGGCTAAAAGACAATGACCAACTTACGGCAGAGCAAGCATTATGGTTTAGAAAGACGAAGCCAGAAGAAGAATTGTTTGATACGGATGTTGACCCTCATGAAATACGGGACTTGGCTTATAACAAAGAGTATAGCGAGATTAGAAATCGTCTGTCTGAGGAATTGGACAGATGGCTTGCATCTATTAACGACGTTAATATGAAACCAGAAATGGAACTACTTAGTGATATTTGGCCTGAAGGTACAAAACCAGTGACAGCGGTTCCCCAGGTAAAAAAGAGTGAAAGTGGACTATTGTCGATAACATGCATGACAGAAGGAGCATCCATTGGATACAGGATATACGAGGGAACGGACACTTCAAATATATGGAATGTTTATAAGCATCCAATTCAATTAAATATCAATGAAAAGGTAACGGCTGTGGCACACAGATTAGGTTATTTTCCTAGCCCGGCCGTTTTTGAAAAATAATTGTTCCACGTGGAACATGTAAATGACTTAATTGAATTCAGGTGAGTTATAAGAAAGAGAATCAAACAATATTTGAAGTAAACTGAAATGATCAAGAAAAAATTCAAGAAGGTCGACATGTTGCGTTGTGAGCTCCTGGATGACTTTCATCACTCAGAGAATTAACGAATTTTCGCACACAAACAGTAAAGAGCTGATAAAACAAGAAATTATACAACGATTTTTATAGTGACTTTCGGATATATCAAATTCTCCTCGTTAACCCCGAATATAAATCCTAAAAACGATTAAAACTTGAAAAAAGACTCAATGCTATAGAACCTGATTCGCTTCACCTTGTGATTCAACAAGATGACGAATATAAGATGTAAGAACAATTAAAATATGACCACTTTTAATGTAATTACACACTCAATTCGTTGGTTAAACATATTCATTATTATAACGTGGGCGTAATACTCTTAATATTGTCCTTGCTGGACGGCAATCATTTTTTGCCCCGAGGTTTCGGGATGAATCACTTGGCCAAAAAACGATTCAAACGTGACTGCCGTGACCGGCAAGAGCAGGCAGGAAAGCCCACTTTCTCAAATGTATTTTTAATATTCTTTTACAAGATTATTAAAACCGAGCTCAATTTTCTAAATCAGGTCCAAGCCGCCCCACCCACTTTGTGGTTCCTTCATTTGATGACTTTGTCATCATTCGCCCGTGGGGCGAAATCAATCAGTCATCCCGATTCTTAACATGGGTGAGCGATTTACGTAGTAATCAATACCCACAGGGGTATTGAAGCGAGTGAACCATTCATGGGTGTTTAGCATTCATGACCTCTATACTGGAGAGCAAGACATACCAGAGGAATTTTGCATCTGTCCCTTATCGGCCTCTAATTTTGAATAATTAATGTTAAAATCAATCGACCGTGTAATTACCTTTTAAAAAATATTATTTATAACACATTGATTATCAATATGTTATGTCATTGATTATCTAGCCACTCTTTAATTTTGTTGCCAAAAGATTCTACTTCTTTTAATACTTCATCTACTGCTTTTTCTAATTCAGGTTTAATATCTTTTCGAAGGAAATCTTCAATTTCTTGCTTTCCCTGGGCACCGATTTCGTTCATTTCGTTTTCAAGATCCAAATCTAAATCAAGTTCGTAAGCCTCATCCTGGGACTCTCGATAGATGCTGTAGGCAATAGTGTTTTTCCAAAACTTTACCTTTTGATTAATAGAAAGTTCATGTTTATATTTTGGATAACATTGCTCCACATACGACTTGAATTCTTTATCAATGGAATTCCAATCAGTTTTTTCCAATTCTTTGTAATGATCCCTTACGTCTTTACTAAAATTATCATAGCCATTAATGAATGATTCCTTATTAAGACAATGAGTATTAATGTCACAGGAAGATATTAGGATAAAAGAAAACAGGGTAAAAAGTATTTTATTCATATTTCAATATTCTCTTATTAATACAAATTAAAAAGCTAAGACGTTCTATTAGCAGTAGAATTATCGAAATGAACAAAACAACCTGGTCTGTTCTGATAGTATTGGTGATTTATCTGATGGCTTCTTGTTCAGAAGGTCTGGAACACATAGATCTCTATTATTATAGTGAAAATGAACACCAAGTGCTATCTGAAACTCTTAATCTTCCTAAAGATCATGATGATTATAGTGTTACAATTCCGAAACACTTGTTTTTTAACAAGGCTGACCAGTTGAATGTAGCGAGCAATGCTAAAGCCACACTTGGTAGGGTTCTATTTTATGACACACGGCTATCAACTTCGGGAACAGTGTCTTGCGCTTCCTGTCATAGGCAAGAATTTGCTTTTGCCGACAATGAAATTTTTAGCAAAGGTGTTTTTGATCAAAATACTGAACGAAACTCACTGTCTTTGGCTGCCTCACCGAACCTTACAGCATCGTACAATAGCCGAGAAAGCAACGTGGCATTTGGTTGGGATCACGCGAATCCTGAATCAAGAAGTCAGTCAAAAGCAGCGATGCTTAATCAAAAAGAAATGGGAAATTTTAATATTCAGGAAATAATAAACCGTCTTGACGGCGATCCTGTTTATGCCATTTTGACAAGAAAGGCTTTTGCATTAAGGATGCTTGAAGAGTTTATTATATTAGAAAGTCTGGATGCTTTTATGAACTCAATTAGTTCTTTTAATTCTAGATTTGATGAAGGTCTTAAAAAGTCAAGCGGATTTTCTCCAAAAGTCAATTTTTCAAATTTCACTGATCAGGAGAATAAGGGAAAGATTTTATTTTTAGAACATTGTTCTTCTTGTCATGGGTCAAAACATGACATACAGGTAAAACAAATTGCCAACAATGGATTGGATCTGGAGTATAAGGACAAAGGAGTTGGATTATTAAAAGGGCCGGAGTTCAACGGTCTTTTTAAAGTTCCTTTTCTTCGAAATATAGAATTGACTGCTCCCTATATGCATGACGGGAGATTTGCCAGCCTTGAGGAAGTTATAGCGCATTATAGCTCGGGAATTCAAGCTC
>JAJCYJ010000437.1 GCA_029262975.1 Saprospiraceae bacterium | reverse complement strand
TCAAAATTAGAAATTATAGAAAGCTGGCTATTATGCTCATGATACTGCTCTTCGGAACTCCTGTTTTTCTCCTCCCTAATAAACTGAATGGCTGGGATTTCTACAATAAGACTATAGGGTCAGCATCCTACATTGAGAACTTAAAACCCTTAGTTAATCGAGCCTTTGGAGGCACGCTTAGATTATTCTATACTTATGTCTATAACGAAGGTGGATTTAGATCCCCGGAAGAAACCAAACTTTATATCGAGTGCTCTCTTCCTGAGGGAAGTACGATTCAACAAATGAATGACGTCATTACTAAAATGGAAGTATATGTTGGCCAGTACAAGGATAGATTGTCTTCTTTTTTAACCGATGTCACAAGTGGTCAAAAAGGTTCTATCACCATAAATTTTGAGTCTGATCATGCTTCGTCTTTTCCATTTGAGCTAAAAAATAGAGTTCAATCTTTCGCTACCGATCTGGGTGGAGCTACCTGGAACATATATGGTGTAGGCAAAAGTTTCAGCAATGCGTCAGGGGGAAGATCTGCACAATTCAAGGTATTGTTTCGGGGGTATAATAAGGCTGTACTTAATCAACTGGCTGAATCTTTTGGCATTTTACTGAAGAGGCATCCTAGAATACAACACGTTGAAGAAGATGCTAATTTAAATTGGTGGGAAAAAGACAAACATAAATTTAATCTTACTTTAAATGAGGAAGAGGTTGCCTATGCCGGAATGAATCTTTCAAAACTCAGCAATCAACTCGATCCATTCAACCAGGAACGTAAATATTTAGCGACAAGTCCGGATAATATTCCAATTAAAATGGCTTCTGCCAATATAGCCCAGATGGATTTGTGGCAGTTAAATGAGTCGTATCGATACAGTGACAGTCTTCCATTTACCATGAAATATTTAACAGGACTCAGCAAAGAAAAAATGGCCAATAGTATACACAAGGAAAATCAGGAATATTTGCAGATGTTGGAATTTGAATATACTGGGTCGAGGAGATTTGGGGAGCGGTTCTTAAGAGAAAGCCTCGATGCTTTCATCCCGAGTCTTCCCTTAGGATATTCAATGACCGAATCCAATTATTTATTTAGGAGTGCACGAGAGAAATGGAAATATGCACTTTTGCTATTGGCGATTATAGCCATATTTTTCATATGCACGATACACTTTGAATCCTTAAAAGCCGGTGGCTGGATAATATTGCTGATACCTCTTTCGTACATTGGTATCTTCCTGACTTTTTATTGGTTTGATTTTCCATTTGACCAGGGAGGGTATGTTTCCTTCTTACTCGTCAGCGGATTAGTTGTAAATGCATTGATTATAATTCTGTCAGATTATTATCGATTCAAAAAGAAGTGGCCCTGGAGACGACCGATCGATTTATTTCTTCGTGCATTCCGGCTTAAAAGCACCCCTGTATTTCTTACAATTATATCAACTGCTCTCGGCCTTTTACCATTTGCCATGCATGGCAGTCAAGAGGTATTTTGGTTTTCATTGGCTGTCGGTACGATCGGGGGGCTGGTTTTTTCCATTATTGTACTTTTAATGGTTGTACCGTTGTTTATTGCAATTAAATAAAAGAAATAGTATTTATTTTGCTGGTCACAGCTGAGAAGCGGAATGTCCTCATTATATTTTGTTTATGTGCGTCACTAAAATTTAATTGCTGGATATATCTCATACTTAAAGAAAATATTTAATAATTCTAGTGCATTTTATTAAGATGTTAGTGATTGTTAAATAGAAAAATGGCTGTAAATATTTCTATAAATAGAATTTCAATATGGGAATCTGCTCTTTCCCACATTTTCTATATTATAAGAGTTTGATCAATTTTGATCAATTTTGACCACTTTTATCTTAGACCTATTGAGTAATCTATATTAACTTTATATACATTCAATAACCATTAAATTATTTGCTATGAAAAGAAAAATTTCAAAATTTCTCGCTGTATCTATATTAATGATTTCTGGAATTTTCATTTCCATCGCGCCGATTAGTGCATCTTGTCATATGGATACTTTTCCATGTCCCAATGGTTTTGAAGAAGGATGGGTATGTGTTAATACGGGGGGTGGTAGTATATTGTGCCATTGTGGAACAGAATATATGTGTTAATCAAACAGAATGCCCATTCTGAATTTTCGTTATGGGCATTCTTACATTCTATGCTTTTCATGAAGAAGAGATATAGCATTTATTTCATTTTATTATTGATATGCAGTTGCGAAACTGAGCCATATGATAAGCCTTATATTATAAATCCAAATATTGCATCACGGCAGCTTGAATTAATTGATATCCTTGAATCTGTTTCTTTTATCCCTCTTGAGCAGTCAACAAAAAGTAATATATCACTGATATATGAAGCAGGTTATACCGATGATTATATAATGGTGCGTAATTGGGATCGATCGTCCTCAATTAAGGCATTCGATTGGACAGGGAAACATGCTTTCAATATTACAACCACTGGAGATGGGCCAAATGAAATAGGTTCAATCTATAGCTTCAGCGTCATTCATAATAATAATAATAATAATGACATTGTTATCGCTGACCGGGATAACTCAAGGATAGTGTTGTACAATCTAGATAAAAGAGAAGTGATCAGGGAGCATCGGGTAGAACCTCCTCCCCAATTGGTACATGCTAATGACAAATATATATATACCTTGGATTACGATTTTGAACATGGTTGTGTCAAAATTTACAATCTTGATATAGAGCTACTAAACTTAGGAGTTACGGGTGATAACAAATTCAATCAATTTAAAAGCAGAAAGCCTTTTTTGACAAACCAAGGACAGACTTATCTGTCAGTGCATCTTTCCGACACCCTTTATCAAATAACAGATAGCGAGATAATTCCAATTGGAGCATTGGGCGCTAATGAGAATTCTATAGCAAATCTTTCCTTCAATGACATCATGTCATTCGGGGATATGTCTACGGGCGGAAGAAAACTGTATTCTGATGAAAATCCGTACATTATGCCCTTCGGAAATATCGCACTGGTTGAAAGTACTATGATTATTCCAACCATGAATGGGAAAACTTTAATGTGGGATCTGGTTAAAAAGGAAGGAATTACCATTAAATACACACAAGTAAAACACCTTAATCTGATTAATCCACACGGTCGATGGGAATCTTTATTCGAACCTGAGGATGGTATCATGTATGGTTCGATCGTGCTTACTGATGAAGTATATAATTCTATTGCTTTACTACCGCAAGAAGATCATCCCGTATATAATGCCTACCGAAACCTGGCAAAAGAGTATCCACCCGAGCGTGGATTCGAAAATCCTATATTGATTAGGATGAAAATGAAAGATGGACTTATTTCAAGGTTGCAATAATTTTCAAATAACTGCGAAATAAAATGTAAAACGGGAATCTCTTCGATGCTAAAAGCCAGACATTTGCTTTCTTTCATCAGATTTGTTCTGAAAATCACTTAATCCAAATAAAGCTTTAATTTCTTTCACTTTTCCGGGAGGGATTAAGTTGCCTTTTAGCTCAACTGAATGCGACTTTATTTTTCTTCGAAGCGTACTATAAGATACGCCGATTTCATCAGCAATCTGTAATCGTGTTTTAAATATGTCTGTAGTCATAGTATGTTGGTTTTTACTATGTGCTAATACCTTTCTACAATTCGAATATAAAAATTTATTTCAATAAATATTCACATATTTATAAAAAAAAATGGGATAATTGGATGGTTTGGTAAAAGTAGTTGGCATAATTTTTTGTATTTCTACACGGAGGGTCACCTGGGGGCGTTTTTATAGAGGTTTCCAAGATCTTTACATTCCATGGATTAGCGATTAAAGGAGTGAAGAAGTTACTTGATTACGACTGATAGGAAATTGATCAAAGAATGATAGAGTGCTACAGTTTATTAAATTTTACCAAGGGATGACATCAATGTCAACATTGAAATTATTGTAAAGTAAGGCTTAGTATTCACAGAGGCTTAGTATCCGCAAAGGATAGGTTCTTCTCGAAGACTTTCTGAGCCAAGCCAGCCTCACTTATGAATCCGCAGAACTCTAACACGAGGTCTTCTCATTGTTTAACCGAAACTCACTGATTATATTTTTAGAAAGCCAAACATTACTATCTTTCTTGTTTTTTAACACATATTTCGCACATCGTACAATGACTGTTCCAGGAAAGTGCATTACTTTGCTAACCTTAAATTAATGATCATGAAATCTTTCTTTTTACTTTTCTCCACATTTTATTTTATCCTATCACTTAGTGCCCAGATTACAGATCCTGTAGCTACGGAAGTTTGGGAACCTGAGCCAAGACATATCACTTTTAATGCGCACAACGTACCTTCTGATGCGATTGTCTTATTTGATGGGACGAATGCAGATGCCTGGGTTCATGCTGATGGCACCCCTGCAAAATGGAAGGTCGAAAATGGTACCATGACGGTTGTCGCCCGGACCGGTGCGATATTCACAAAAGAGTCTTTTGGTGATGCACAGTTGCATATCGAATGGAGTGCCCCTGATGTCATAGTGGGAGAAGGACAGGGTAGAGGCAATAGCGGTGTATTTCTTCAAAACAAATATGAAGTGCAAGTACTAGACAGCTATCAAAACAGAACTTATTCTAATGGCCAGGCCGGATCTATTTACAAGCAGACAATGCCTTTAGTCAATGCTATGAAGTCACCTGAAGAATGGCAGGTTTATGATATCATCTTTAAAGCACCTGTCTTTAATGCAGACGGAATAAAGGTTTCTTCAGCTACAGTCACCGTTATACATAATGGAGTTGTCATTCAAAATCATACAGAAATAAAAGGCACGACACCTTACATTGGACTTCCACAAAACCCGGCTCATGGTGACGGTCCTATACAATTACAGGATCACGGCAATCCGGTAAGCTTTAGAAATATCTGGATTAGGAAACTGTAGTATTTTTCTGATTTAGTAAACAGTGGCGGCTATAAAGAGCGTTATTTTAACCATCACAGGACATGTAGCTTGATTTAAAAGTTGAAGGCCGGTTCCATTAAGTTTTTTTCACTTCGAGAAATTTTAAGATTATCCGCTCTTTTTGGCCAGGTAGATACTATGTTTTTTGTTTTTTGTAAAAAGGAATTGGCCTCTTTTTGTGTCCATCTAAAATAATCAGCTACACTCAGGCATAATTCATAATCGAGACTATTGTCATCTTCAGAAATATTTAAACTAAGACCGATCCCACGCTCATTAGAATTAATATCGAAGGCTGGCGAAAGAAGCCACCCTTTGTCGGAGAGTAAGAACCCATGATTTCGAAGGTGATCATCGGTATTTGAAATGGCTACAGAGAATACAATTCTTTTCCAAAGTTCTCGGATGTCGCTTTTAGGCGAAGCACCATATCTTTCTATTAACTCCACTAACTCCAAGTAATTCCCTCCATCCTTGTGATTGTAACCATCTTTATATCCTAGCAAAGTTAGCGCTGATGCAAAATGGATTCTTTTATTTTCAATTGATCGATCAAACCTTTTAGTCAAATATGTGTGTTGTCTTTGTGAATAAATCGCTGCATCTCCAATAGCTACCTTAATTCCTAAATCATGGCCCATCTGATTTACTAAAAACTCCCAAATCCCAGAATTTTTTTCATCATTTTTACTTGGAAACTTGGCAATCCATAAACTGCCATCTGGATGTCGTACACTTGCTTTAGGTCTCGCTCCCCCAAGAGAAGAACCCGGAGCTAAGATTTTGGCCAGCCATTTTTTTGCATTATCGTGATTGAGGAAGTCATCTTCTTCCAATTTTAAACTTATTTGTTCAAGTTCTCTGATACTCGTAATTGGTGGCACCTTTTCTACTTCATCAGTTTCTAAAAAATTTCCGTCGGCATTTAATTTGAAGCGAAGAGCTCCCATGCGGGTTTCGTCATTTACGCCGAGGAGAAAATCGGATTCTAATAGTACCTTTGGCTTTTCATTTAGTTCTCTAGCCCTTATCGATTCCCTTCGTTTCATAAGTGTTCTTCCCCATCTGTCTGGTGCTGAATCCAAAAACAACCCAAAATTTGACTTGTATTCAGCTAAATATTGGGGTCCGTGGTAAAGTTTCAAATCAGGATCAATCTCTTGAGCGTGTCCACTGTCTAACCAATCTTTAGAATATTCAAAAGAGAATATTTCTTCTCCTTTAGCAACTTCTGCCCTTAGGACTCCCACTTGTGAGATTTTAGGAAGATTCTTCCAATCTGCGAAAACCATAATTTTCTTCATGACTTATCTTTTAGGTGCCCTTTTCTTAGGTGTAATGTTGGCATCTTGTAGTTTTCTCCCTA
>JAJCYJ010000436.1 GCA_029262975.1 Saprospiraceae bacterium | reverse complement strand
AGAATTTTGGGATTATGAATCAATGCGCAACACAGCGCGAGTTTTTGTTTCATACCACCTGATAACTTACCTGCCCGCCTTTTTTTAAATGGTTCTAATTGAATATAAATATCCTTAATGATGTCGTAATTTTTTTCGACGGTTGTCCCAAAAATAGTGGCGAAAAAGTTGAGGTTTTCAGCAACTGACAGATCTTGATAAAGAGAAAATCTACCAGGCATATATCCCACGATCTTTCTTATTTTTTTCATATCACGGATTACATTAAATCCGTCTACAGAAGCCGAACCTGAGTCTGGTATAATCAGCGTGGTCAGGATTCGAAAAAGGGTAGTCTTTCCTGCTCCATCGGGTCCAATGAACCCAAATAGAGAACCTTCCGCTACGTCGATGTTTATATCCTTCAATGCTGCTACATTGCCGAAGTTCTTGCTTATATCTGTTACATTTATCATTCTTCGATCGGAGCAGTGTATTTATAATTAGGGTCAAACATGACCTCAGCTGGCATGCCCATTTTCAACCTGCCATCATTATTTACTTCAATCTTAATAGCATATACAAGATTCACTCTCTCCTTTTTGGTTTGAATGGTCTTTGGGGTGAATTCAGCATTTTCTGATATCCAGGTCACTTTGCCAGGAAGTGCTCTCAGGGATTGATCCATATCATCGACAAGAACTGTAACGCTTTGATTAAGTGTGAGTTCTTGCATCTTCAAGGCATCAGTATAAGCTCGAACTGTAAGCGTGGTTAAATCCGCTATGGTATAAAGCGGGCTTCCAAAATTGACTATTTCCGACTTTTCAGAAAGTTTGTTGATAATTGTTCCGTTAACAGGATTGTATATGTAACAATTTTTTATTTGCTGATTGACCGCATTTATTTGGGCTTGAATCGGATCTCGTTCTGACAGAATACCGCGATTGGCAAGCGACGAACGTTGTTGAGCAGCCTCAATTTGCTGATCAACAACTACGATCTGACCTTCAATATCATCTAGTTGCTTAGAAGTTGCCGCTTTGGCAGTCACTAATTTTAATACTCTGTCTCGCTCACGCACCAAATTGGATTTTTGTTTTTGGAAAACAGCTATTTCAGGGTTAGGATCGGTTGTTTTAGTTTTGATAGCACCTATTTGGGCGTACAATAAAGCACGTTGTAAATGATGATCAGTAGTATCCACAAGACCAATTAACGATCCTTCTGTTATTGATTCCCCTTCGTCGACATTCAGATAGATTAACTTTCCTCTTGATTCTGAAGATACCGTGGTTGTCGTAGCCTCGAAATTGCCATAGGCATCTGATTTCTCCTGTTCCTCCTTACATGAAATAAACAGGAGTACGATAAAGCATAAATAGATTAGTTCTTTCATCAATTTAATGTTTAGAATCCAAGGTCTGGTTACCATAAATAGTTATATACTCTAGTCGCTTTTGATCTAATTTGGCCCTGGCCACTTGTAGGTTTTGCCGCGCTCTTAGTTCCGCATTAGACTGGATCAGATATTCTGTTGACGTAATTACGCCGAGCTCCATCTGAATAGCCAGCTCTTTAAGAATATTGGATTGTAATTTTGCGATTTGATCGTATCTAAGGATTTGATCTTTCAAGGCCATCATCTCAGCGTCATATCGAGCAGCTTGAATCTGAATATTTTTTCTAAATGTAGCTTCATGAACATCTATCAAATGAGACTCCAACTCAATCTTTTGTTTTTTATACTCTTTATCAGACTTATCAAATATTTTGTATGAAAATCTAATACCTCCTAAGGCATACGGGGCAAATTGAACTTTTGAAAAATTCAGTGCATTAGGGTATCCAAAACCTGCTTGTCCATATAACAAAATATTGGGTTTGTCGAGCACCTCAATTAATTCTTTCTGTGATAATACTGAGGCCTTTTGATGACTGAACAAAGTTAATTCCGGACGCCGGATCTCTGGAGTCAAAACAAACTCGAGAGACTCTGGTAGTTCAAGAAAAGTACGCTGATCAATATCTGTACCTGTGAGCACAGATAATGTCGCATAAGCACTTAAAATGTCTGCCTGAACAATGCGTTTTTCGTTTTCTATTTCTAATTTTCTCACTTCCAACTTAGAAACTTCACTTTCCAAAAGGACACCCAATTCAACCGCATTTTTTGCAAATTCCTGCCTAAGATCAAGATCGTCAGTAGTTAAATCGAATAAGTTCAATAACTCTTTTGCCAATGCTACTCCTGCAAAGATTTTGTTGACTTGTACTCTTAGAGGATATAGATCTACCATGACCTTCGTTTTCCTGACGAGCATTTGAATCTCATTTATTCGTTTTCTGGTATTAATCACACCACCTTCGTAAAGATTATATGTAGCTTCACTATATGTCCTGAAATTATAAAGGGGCAAATTTATACTGATGGGACTCCCAGGGATATCACTTCCCAGGCTAATTGCTTCAGACTGTAAGGAGACATTTCCTTTTAGTTCTATAATAGGTCTTCTCGAATGTGCTATCAATCTATTTTGAGCATCTTCTATGGCAGCATAAATATCCAGCGATCTTAAAGTTGGATAATTTGTTTCGACTAACCCGTAACATTCTTCTAAAGTCAAACTTGACTGTGCATCTATAGGTGACGAAATGGCACCTGTTATAATTAGCATTAGACCGAAGTTGATCAGATGGCGACAAGTATTTTCAAAGTTTATCATGACACGGTTCTTAAGTCTTTAGTGCATGGGTTAAAAAGGCTACTATATGCTCTTTCCTGCTACCGATTATTTCGTCATATTGACTATTGGTAACGCCTATCAAGCCCGTAAAAACAGGACGACAGACAAAAGGAAAAATAGTCATTGACATTGTGGTGAGCAATAGATGGAAGGGTAGTACAGGGCGTATGTTCCCGTCCTCTACTTCTTTTTGAATTTGTGCAAAAAGGTACTCGAATCTGGGCAACTCGGCTACTTGTGCTTTTAATTCATCAATAAATTCATCTCCTTGTTGTGTTAACTCATTCAATATAAAGAGTGGCAAATTTGGGTTGCTTTTAAATGTTGTCAAATATGTATCTACGATGGCGGCCAGTTTTTCAAGTAACGGTAAATCCTTTTCTATCAGGTGCCCTATACGAGGAATAATCTCTTTAAATGATGCCAAAGCTATCACTCGGAAGAGCTTGTCTTTGGATCGATAGTAATAATGGAGCATGGCTTTATTGATACCAGCTTCATCTGCAATTTCCTGCATGCGTGCGCCTGCGTAGCCTTTGCTGATAAATATTTTGCTGGCGGCTTTAATAATTCTTTCTTCCGTAGAAAGTGTTGTTAACTTCATGGTTAAACCATTTGGTTAACAAATATAATTATAATTTTAATTCAACGCAGCTTTTTGTGAATTCCAGAAAATTTCCAGCAATAGCCGCACTCAATTAAGGGGCTGATACATTCATATTAGCCACTGCATTTACACTATGAATTGATATTCAATCTATCTAAATTTAAGTAATTACTACATTGAAAGATGACCAGCCAAAAGAATTATGACTGTTTATTTGGAATACTAAAGCAACACTACCAGGAAGTCTTTTTAATAATACGAGCTCTCATAGAGCTTTTCTTAAAGAAATTAGTTTTTGCAGTACAGACTCAAGTCTCAATTTAATCTCTTCTTTGGAAATCTTTCTGCGGCCGCCTAAAGCTAATTCTTTACGGGCACCCTCTATCGTAAATCCACGATTTTTGAGCAGGTCAAAAATGAGATTTATCTTTTCAATATCTTTAGCTGTATATCGTCGAACGCCACCTCTGTCTTTCTTGGGCTGAATTTCTTTAAATTCTCCTTCCCAATAGCGCAATAAAGACTTCGCAACATCAAACATCTTACTGACTTCAGCGATGGTGTAATATCTCTTGGTTAGTGTGGTTGTGTCAATCATATATACATTGCGCTTAAAATCAGAAAAGCCCGTGCAAGATGGAATCTATTTGTTCAAGAACCTGAGCGAAGTCCTCCGGGTTGTTTTTAAGATCCAATTTATCCACGTCAATGACCAGTTTTTGCCCTTCATTAAAGTTCTTAATCCAATTTTCGTATCGGTCATTTAGATTGCGCAAATAATCGAGACTCATATTACCTTCATATTCACGTCCTCGATCTTGTATATGAGATACGAGTGTTGGAATACTTGCTTTTAGATAAATCAGCAAATCCGGAGGTCCCGTCTGAGAAAGCATCGATTTAAAAAGAGAAAAGTAGTTATTGAAGTCACGTTGCTCCATAAGCCCCATTTCGAATAGGTTTGGAGCAAAAATGTAGGCATCTTCATATATGGTACGATCCTGAATGACTACTTTGTCTCCTTTCTTAATCTTCAGGATTTGATTGTACCGGCTATTCAGAAAATAAATCTGAAGATTAAAGGACCAGCGCTTCATGTCATGATAAAAATCATCCAGATATGGATTGCCTTCTGCTTCCTCGTACTGAACCTCCCATTTATAGTGTTTTGATAATTTTTCACACAGGGTTGTTTTTCCTGCTCCAATATTTCCTGTCACAGCAATGTGGCGTAGCTCACTCAAGTTAGTACATTTACGGTGCCTTTAGGGTTAAATAACGTCCGTTAGGCGAATTCCTTAATCAGTATGTCTAATCAAAGATGACTAAAATAGACGAAAACTTAATTTCAAAGCTTGAAAAGCTATCAAAGCTTAGGCTTAACCCCCAAGAAAAAGTGCAAATCACAAAAGATTTGGAAGATATAGTAAACATGTTTGATAAATTAGAGGAGGTGGATACCACAGATGTAATACCTACAAGACATATTACGACTCACCCTCACCCTTTAAGATCTGACCTGCCAGCCAATGAATTAAAAGTAGAGCAGGCATTGAAAAATGCTCCTGACACGCATGAAGATTTTATAGCGGTACCTAAATTTCTCAAACCAAAATGATTGACAAATAAAAATGATGATTAATCAAGATCAACATGTAATATTCAAATAATCACAAAATCTGAATCACACCTGTAATTTCAAGAAAAGAAAAAGCTGGCTCAACTCTAATATATTTATATGAATTCAATGATACAAACTACTGATATCGCCAAGACATATCTCATGGGTACCATGACCGTTAGGGCCTTAAAGTCGATCACCATATCTATCGATAAAAATGAATATGTAGCACTTATGGGTCCCTCAGGATCTGGCAAATCTACTCTTATGAATTTGCTGGGGTGTCTTGATACACCCACATCCGGGACCTATATTCTGAATGGGGCAGACGTAAGCCGAATGGATGATGACGAATTAGCAGATATCAGAAATAAAGAAATTGGCTTTGTCTTTCAGACCTTCAACCTACTGCCCCGACTTTCTGCCTTAGAAAATGTATCCCTCCCGCTTGTATATGGGGGTAAAAGTAAATCGGTCAGAGAAGAAATGGCCGAAGAAGCCCTTCTAAAAGTTGGGTTGTCCGATAGGATGGAACATAAGCCAAACGAATTATCTGGCGGTCAAAGACAGAGAGTAGCTATAGCGCGTGCTATTGTCAATAATCCCGCCATCATATTGGCAGATGAACCAACGGGCAATCTCGACACGAAAACTTCAATCGAAATAATGTCTATTTTTGAAAGAATACATGAATTAGGAAATACTATTATCCTCGTGACACACGAACCAGATATTGCAGACCATGCCAGTCGAATTATTAAATTAAGGGATGGGCTTGTTGAATCTGATGAACTTAATACACAAATAATAAAAGCCAGTGATCCGACTCATAAATACAATCAAGTATAATTGAAGATTTATACAAAAACAGGCGACAAGGGAGAGACTTCACTTGTAAGTGGCAGAAGGGTTTCGAAGGCTGCTGGCCTTATCGAAGCTTATGGATCTGTTGATGAACTCAATTCTTTCGTCGGTGATTTAATCACAGTCTTAGATGATCCTATACTGCTTCAAGATTTAAATTACGTCCAAAATATTCTTTTCAACATTGGATCATTGTTGGCCAGAGACGACGCTGACATCGCTGACTATCCTACACTTGAAGGGATAGATATCACCTATCTCGAACAACGGATGGACCTACTAAATAAGAGCTTAACAAAAATGACCGCGTTTATTCTGCCGTCTGGCAATGCGGCCATAACGAAAGCTCATATTTGCAGGACTGTATGCAGGAGAGCTGAACGGAGAGTTATACAAATTTCTGAACATATCGAAACGACTCAAATAGTCATTTATCTAAATAGACTTTCAGACTATTTTTTTGTGCTTGCCAGATATTGTCATGTTCTGGCAGACTTGCCAGAACAGAAATGGGATAACCAAATAAGAACTAAATATTAAATGGAATTGCAATGCATACTCGATTTAGAGTAAATTGTTGATCTATTTCCATTAATATAAAAATATACGCTGCATTCTTCTGCAGATATTCTGAAGCATTTACCTGGTCGTATTAATAAGAATAATTCAACAGTTCTTTAGGTAAGAGGAATTCCATATTATTGTATAATGTATGGTAATTGACAAAAGTAGATTATCTATTTTATGAAGGGTATAATAAAAAAACTATTCCTATCGCTTGCTTTGATCTTTATTTTTCAAGCATTGAATGCTCAACATTCTGTTGCAAGAGAATGGAATGAACTACTGCTTGAATCTATAAGGAAAGATTTAGCTCGGCCTACTGTTCATGCTCGAAATTTGTGGCATGCTTCGATTGCATTGTATGATGCGTGGGCAGTATATGATGATCAATCAGTACCGTTTCTGCTTGGCAATACAGTAGATTCCTATTATTGCAAGTGGGATGGAATCCCGATCCCCATAGATATTGAAGGTGCAAGAGAAGAAGCGATGAGTTTCGCCATATACCGTCTTTTGCGTCATAGGTTTATGAACTCAGATGCAGCTATAATCATGTTTCCATTGTACGATACATTTATGAGTTCTAAAGGCTATAATATTAATGTGACATCGACCGACTATTCAGGCGGATCTGCAGCAGCTGTAGGTAATTATATTGGTCAGGAGTTAATTGCTTTTGGGTTACAAGATTATGGTAATGAACAGATAGATTATGGAAATACGCACTATGTACCAGTTAATGATCCTATGGTTATGGAAACTCCAGGAAATCCGGATATAGATGACCTCAATCGATGGCAACCATTGACACTCGAAGTATTTATAGACCAAAGCGGTAATATTATACCTTTAAGCACTCCTGAATTTCTCAGCCCGGAATGGGGTCAGGTCTCTGCATTCGCATTAAAAGACGACGATAAAACCACTTATTTGAGGGATGGCTTTGAGTATGAAGTATTTCACGATCCTGGTCCACCTCCTTACATTGATACTTTAAACGGAGCGGGAACATCCGATGACTATAAATGGGCTTTTTCACTCGTTTCTCAATGGTCTAGTCATCTGGATACATCCGATCATGTCATGTGGGATATATCGCCAGCGAGTATTGGAAATATACAGTCTTATCCTACTACTGTAGCTGGCATGAAGGAATTTTATAATAGTGTTGATGGAGGGGACCCGAGTATTGGTCATCCAATAAATCCAACCACAGGCATACCCTATACTCCTCAAATTGTTCATCGTGGAGATTACACAAGGGTATTAGCAGAATTTTGGGCAGATGGCCCAGATTCAGAGACACCTCCTGGTCATTGGTTTACGCTATTAAATTATGTATCTGATAATGAATTGCTTTTAAAACAATACGAAGGCAAAGGAGAGATACTGGATGACCTGGAATGGGATGTTAAGGCCTATTTTACATTGGCTGGAGCCATGCATGATGCAGCTGTTACTTCCTGGGGCTGTAAGGGATGGTATGATTATATAAGACCTGTCTCAGCGCTGAGAGCAATGGCAGAATTTGGCCAAAGCTCTGAACCACAAGGAACCTCTTATCATATAGCCGGAGTTCCGATTATTCCTGGATTTATTGAAGTTGTAAAACCGGGAGATCCATTGGCTGGCCCGGGAAATATCAACGCAGGTAAAATAAAGTTTTTCGCCTGGAAGGGACCTGAATTCATCGTAGATCCAGATACGGATCAAGCAGGTGTAGCTTGGATCCTCGCGGAGAATTGGTTTCCATATCAGCGTCCCACTTTTGTCACTCCTCCATTTGCAGGATATGTCTCAGGTCATTCGACATTTTCTAGAGCGGCTGCAGAAGTTATGACTATGTTGACAGGGGATCCATTTTTTCCTGGTGGTATGGGTGAATTCGTAGCCCCACAAAATGACTTTCTTGTTTTTGAGGAGGGACCCAGTGAGACCATCAAGTTGCAATGGGCAACCTATAGAGATGCCTCTGATCAATGCAGCTTATCGAGAATCTGGGGAGGTATTCATCCTCCGGTAGATGATATTCCAGGCAGATTAATGGGAATAGAAGTCGGAGTTGACGCCTTTTTAAAGGCAAAAGAATTCATTGCTGGTACAATATGCGAAGGCACGATAAATGTTAATGTTGATCCGATTCCAGCTGGCACTTACATGGCTAAACATATTATAAATTCTTCCGGCAGGATAGAAAATGGGTCAGTGGTAAAATTTAATACGTTAGGCGAAATCAACCTAAATCCGGGTTTTAATATTGAACTTAACAGTCTATTCACTACTGCACAAATTGGTTGTAATTAGTCGCTAGTCGCTGGGTTTTTTGACTTTCCAAGTAATCCTCTATTGATTAAATCCAGACGCGTTAACTGTAGCGTCTCCTCTAATAGAGATTCCATTTTATCAACTTTTGCCTCTAGTCTTTTTACTCTTTCACTATATGTCTCCATATCTTCAGATAGCAGACTCGCCTTGTTCAATGACTTGAACATAGCTCCTATCCCTGTAAATATCCAGTCCGTTGAAATATCTGAATCTATTTCAAGCAGTTCAAGTATCATAGCATCTTTTATCGCTTGCTTGTTATTGGCTATTTTACTTACTGACTCTTGACGCAAATTTTGCAAGCTGTTATAATAGTCAGTTGAACTCATTTCATGTCCGTATTTCCGATGCATTTCTTTGAGTAAAATCGAAAAACGCTTTCTAACTTGATCTGTTGGCATTCTTTTATTTATTAAGACTAAATACAAATTAGGCTATAATATCATAATATTATGATAATATATCATAATAATCAGGATTATCTTATAATTTCATGCTATTATTTAATATTATTACGGAAAGATAGAATTTAGGAGGCTTAAAAGATAAAGTTACTTACAACTTCAAGATTCAATCAATGAAATTTTTTCCTTGGTATTATCCAGAAGAGGATTAGACAAAATTGATTATAATTTTTTTTTGGTAGATGCAGTGAAAAGGGTCGGAGATGACCGTCTTCGACCCTTATTTCACAGTTGAAAATCATTAACTATTTGTTGTACTTTAATATTTAGGTAATTAAAAATATTTATTTATTTTCACATTTTTTTAAAATTATATACATTCATTTGAAAACTATGGATGATATCATCGAATATAAGATAGTACATAAGGAGGATTTTCTCAATCAATACAAAGCCATCAAATCTGTCATTAACGGTAAAGGAAAAGTAATTTCAGCGGAAGCAGGTGTTGCTTATCATACCTACCGAAATGCAGTTGCAGGTAAAGTAAATAATCCAGCTGTTTTAGGAAGTATTCTAAGAGCTTGCAAAATCGTCTATAAAAATGTTATAGATAAATATTCCAACAAATGATCACTGTCAACCCTACAGCTAAAATCTTACGTTCGAGAGAATACTCAATGAAGGCCCCAAGAATATAGCTACATGATAAAAATATGAAGGTCTGCGGTTTTCCCCGATTCCGTATGTACTTGATGTTAGAAGATCCAGGAAGATTATTTCTTCCTGGAATCTTCTATAAATTGAGAAGTCACATTCTAAAAAAATGCTAAGAAACTTTTTTAACAATCACGTAGAATGACATTGGTTTTCGGGCATTACCTTTAACGTACTATCTCCGTGATTTATGGGCAACTCTCAGACTATTCTTAGGGTTGCTTTTATTTATATTCCCATCCATAGTTTTCCAAGAATATGATGGCAGGATCAGTCGGTCACGGTCAATAAAGCATGTCATTTATCAGAAGGGAGCAATTCATTTCTTCGCGAAAGAATGACACCCTAGTTGTCAGAGCTTTGTAGACAGGGGAAGAACGAAGTGAGCCCCTCGTGAAAACAAGACAATTGAAAGGAGTTGGCGGCATTTTTGTTAGTACGCTGATCGCAGTTCAAGGGTGCAAAAATGGTGGCGACTCAAAAAACGAAAATCTGAACGTCAGCCTATCAGAATAAAATGACAATTCTCATATACTTCATCAGGACTTCATCTTATTAAATAATTACCGAACTATCGACCTTTATATCTCATAAGTCTATCATAAGTCTAGATTTATCATTTAGATGCACAGGATGTCATAAGAACATTTTACCTTTCTAATCTATGATAAAAAAAGTAAAAGACTGGTTGGGAATTGAAGGGGTAAAAATACAACTATCTATGCCTGAAACCTTCACTTTAAGCAATAGCCGTATCGAAGGAAGCTATACTATCTCTTCGCAGTCGGATCAATATATCGAAAGCGTCCATCTGGTATTAAAGGAAAAATATTTTAGAGGCCGCAGAAAATCAAAACTTATCGATGAGTATATCCTTGCGGAAGCGGTCTATCCAATCAACCAAGCGATTGA
>JAJCYJ010000435.1 GCA_029262975.1 Saprospiraceae bacterium | reverse complement strand
CCATGTAAGTGAAATGGTGTTGTGTCAGATTGACGAAGGTGGTTCTTGGATTGATTTTGTGAGGAAGGAAAAGATGGATAAACAGGTGGGAGCATATAAGGATAGGCTTCACTAATAGGTGCTTCATGTAGAGATTTTATAATCGCCAGAAAAGAGAACTGGTCGTCCAATTGGTTACAGGTGATTTCTGCTCGGCAATTTATTTCTCCTAGTTTTATATCCGCAGAACTTCCGTGTTGGCCATCACTTTTCCAAGTATCAAATAGCTCAACACCTGCATCACTAAGGTGAGTATATAGATGATTTTGGAAATCCTTTGAAATTACTGTAGGTTTTTCCACTCTGTCAGATTTCGTTTATTGAAATAAAATCTTTCTTATCAGGAGTATAATTTCCAAAGGAATTAAGAACATTCTTTAAGCCATTGTCTTTCAGAAGATATAAATCCACTAACAAGTCTAGAAAATGCCCAACCATGTTAACCAAATAAGCATCACTTGCGTAAAATTGAGTATTCATAGGAGCCTTAAATCCTAAAAAATCATGCGTAATTTTTTTCCTATATGCAGCGAATTTTATTTTATCCTTTTTTGGAAACTTATTAATTTCCTCTTCGATTTTTTCTTTTATATCCGTACAGTATATATTCGAAGACTTTCCTTTTGTTTGCAACTGTGCATTAAATAAATTTAACAAGTTCGTTAATTCCATTTTGTTCAAAGCATTTAAAATTAAATCTAAATACCAACCTTGATTTAAATAAATTAGAATTCCAACCTCTCCTATGGGATTATTCACCAAGAGGACAAAATCTAAAAACTCATAGATATCTTTAATTGTCCCACAAAGACCAAATGGATTCTCCTCGAAATTCATCTCAGGAGGTAAAAAATATCCAATTGGAAAATCTATTTCAACTATAAAAGGTCTCCCACCTTCATCGCTATGTAAAGCCATATTACTGGAAAAACCAAGTACTGATGAAGCAATACTGTTCAACGTCTGAGCTACTTTTTGGCCAAAATGATGAATATTACCGAAATGAATATTTTCAAAACTAAGTAGTTGTTTATTAACTGGAATAAATTCTATAATTATGTTTTCCTTTAGGTTAATGGTTGATTTTTCATCTGGACTATCAAGAGTTAAAACCGCTTCATACTGACTTGCTGAACCATAATAACTAATACCTTCTTTCTGCTTTTTCAGAAATTGAACCAAGTCAGAACTCTTATTGATGGAATTATTTAAGGCGACTTTAAGACTGCTTGAGAAGTATTTGTTTTTATTAAAAAATGAACCCTCAATATTCCTAACCAAATTTGCATTAATGTTTTCAAATGGCCAAAAAGCAAACAAGTCGAAATCTCCTGTAACACAATGTAAATACGATGGGCTATTGGTTTTTGTAACAATTTCTCTATTCCTTGCATCATCCACCTTAACATATTTATTAGGTGGATAAGGATTGGTAATAGCCTGAATTTCATAAAAATCAGCATTGCTATTTTTAAAGGGATTATCCTCAATTTCTGCTCGAATTTTACTAAATTCATCAGGTAGAGAATCCACATTCATTTGTTGGCCTAATTCCGTTATATTGAGTAAAAACTCTTTTTTCTTTTGTCTAAGATTAACGGGAAGTTCAAATGTGTCTTCTTTAAATTTATAATCTCTGTATTTGGAATTCTTTTTATCTTTTATTTGTATTGTACCATGATATAATCCCCAAAGGAATTCCCCACCTTGAACCAATTCTTCTTTTAGCAATATATACTCCGACTGAACAGTCTTAGACTTATCCTCCGTTATTCCATAGTACCCTAAGATATTTCCTTGGACTTCGATTTTAGTATAACTGTTACACCTAAGAGTTGGCCAAAGTCCCTCTTTCGAGAAAAGATTCTTTCTTCGGTCCTCTGTTATTTTTATATGTTCCCATGGTTTTTCTCGCTCCCATGCGTCCGGAATCAGGTCTATCCCATTCTTGTCCTTTTTACTTAATTCCTCGAGATAATGTGTAGTGTTTTTAATATTATACTCATACTTATCCATACCGCTTTTATTAAAAGGGGGTAACTTACAAACGAAACCTGCCATAGGGCCCCAATTGCAGGATTTTGATTTTATATGAAATCCTTTTAGATCATATTTTTCACTAATTAATTTCAGCCCTGCAAAACCTGGATCCCGGCTCATTAGGATGGTACGATATTGATTGGCAGTTTCCAAAAATGCAGGTATTAATTCTCTTGGAAAGCCAACCGCCTCAAGGGCGTCCAAATTTTCTTCAGATAATTTGAGCAATTGTGCTTTCAACTTTGCATCCATGACTATTTTAGGATATTTCACGTCGGTTGGCATATTTTTTTTTAATTATAAACCTGAATTTGGATGTATCACCACTTTCGTTTTATTGAGCTTTTGCTATACAGTAATTACTAATACTTAATTATATAAGTCAAGGCATAATAGGGTGGTATATTGTCATGTGATTGGTTTCCTCCAGTAGATCCAGTTTCCTTCGCCGTAGTAGCACAAAATACTCTATCACTACTTGTCCCTGATTGTACGGTGGCTGATGCTATGCTGTACTGATGAGTGTGGGCGGGCATTTCAGCAATGGTTAGCTTGTGCTTCTCCTCTCCTCCTTTCTTATATAATTTATAATTTGACAGATTATTTCCTACGCCTGCCCCAACAATAAAGCGGCTACGGAGATCGGGAATTTGAAAGGCACTTCTTACAATTCCATCAGTACTCCATTTATGAGGAATAGCTTTCGCGCTTCCTAATGCTTTATGCAATTCCTTGTATGCTGAAATGTCATAGAGATAGCCATTACAAAGAAGCCAACCTTTAGGTGCTGTTTTGCCAGCATAAGCAATTACGGCCCCTACGGGCATTATAAGACCATTCTTGTCTTTTATACTTCCCTCGCTTTTTAGATCACCTTTTATTGTTGTGTCCTTAAGTACATCTAATTTACCTTTCACCGTAAGATTCTTCGATACAACTAGCTCTTCTTTGATCACCACGAGGCCGTCCGATGCAATATTGATGCGTTCCTGATCATTGGTATCTATAGAAATACTTACATCTTGATGCGCAGTTCCCTTCTTAAATCGTAAACCGGCAGCCCATTGATTATTTTTCTCATACCTCATTCCCAATTTCCCGAGTAGACCACCATTGTTATGACTTGCAACACCATTCTGCGCTATCACTTGAAAATTCTCATCAGATCCGCGGGTTAAAATCGCCTGTATCTCACCTGGACTATTACCACCAATATCCAATTTCGCCGATGGCATTTTTCCAATCCCCATTTTATCCCCTCTGAAAATCATCGGTTGTTTTTCTATTGGCACAATGAAACTGTTGTCCCAATAGCCGGGAATGTTTTCAAAACGTATATAGCAATTCGTTTTTCCAGATGGATGATTAGTGATAATATTTGCGATCTTGATGTCGAAATGATTCGGAATATGATGGACATCCGTTTGAGCGTCATTGTCCAGAAGGCCGAGTAGTACATCTTTTTCGTAACAGTTTACCGTAAATAAAGTAGGAAACCCCTCTTCGTTTTTGGAGATTTCTAGATACTGATCATAAGGATCACTTATCGAAGATTCAAAACTATGTGAAGACGTAATATCTGCAATATTCCATTCTTCCTGATCTGATCCTTCATCGAAACTAATTATAATTTTTGACCTTTCATTGTCATTTAAATGATGTACGAGCTTTAAAGAATCTTTATGTTGTAACAATGAAACCCTTAGCGTTAATTCATTGGATGCTCCATTATTTAATATGGTATTGGATCCGATAATTCCAACATGGATGGGCAATGTAGCCTGGCCTCGGTGATTTATAACAGGCCATTTCACGAGACGGGTGGCTTTTATAATTTGTTCAGGATTATCATTATACAGGTTATCACTGATTAGTTCCACACTTGTTTCCCGGGCACCTGTTCTCCTGTCTGCCCCAAAAGAGGTCAAGGATAATTGTAAGTCACCACCGGGTTCAATTTGTAAGGATGTTTCAGTGGCATTATCTTTTAGAAAAAAAGTTAATACATCCATGCCATGAAACTTGCTATGTACCAACTCCCAGTCCTCATGATCCAGGCTGATATCTTCTGGATTTAATAAAGTACCCGGTCGGAAACGCAGCTTGAAATGGTGATATTCGTTTCCTTGATTTTCGTTTTCCTGTACCCTGAAGGTTAGCGGGAGGGTTCCTTTATTCGTGATGGAGAGCGTGATCTTATCGGTCCTGTCTTCTATAAAAAAGGCATGTTCGCCATTTTCATTTAAGAGCTGAAAATCAAATGGATAAAATGATCTAAACTTACTCATAACATATTTTTTGTCTTGTGTGATAATTTCAACCAACCTTCTCTGATTACAGATTTATCCCGGAAGGAGGCTGCATAATCAGGTTGAATGATCATGCATTGATTTAGTAGGTTTTCTATACGGTCCGTCATTGGAGCTACTGAGGGACTGAGTGTTTTGTTTACCCGTCCGTTTTTGGGTACTATATTCGCTGTAAAGCCATCGAGTGTGTCTATCCATTTTTGCAATACCAGGTCATCCCAAATGATTTGCCCATTATGAAAAGTTTCCAGAAGTTTATGCTTATTGATCCTGCCGAATTTGGAAATCTCACTCCAGGAAGATTTATGCCGCGATACCCAACTCCATTCAAAACCCGATTCAAAGGGAAGAGGTAGAGCAACTCGTTCTTTCGGGCTTAATACTGGGGAGGCAAGGAAAAATATATCGATACGCCTGAGTGCGTCCAAATATTGATCGGGTGGTAAGTTGATGATTTTGGTGGGTTGAATCCCTGATACCACGTGTACTTTGGCGCGCGGATCAATTAACAGGGTAAAAGTTTGTGGAGCATCGGCTATTGAAACAGTAATATTGGGCTTGCCGTCTTTATAATAATGAATGGTATCAGAGTCTTCTCCACTAATAGCCGAATGAAATGGCCCGACTGTTTCCTCATCTTTCCAAAATCCAATGACCCCATCATTAAATTGTCCTGGTTCACCTAACCTAATTGGGAAGCGGGTTTTTTCAAAGCCTTCGGTATCATAGGTTTCATCCCCGATATCACGACTAAATAACTCCCAACTTTGATTCACTGCAGTCCTGCCTTTTAGTTCTAAATTAAGAGCAGCCCTTACAATGGCTATCGGCCTCCCCATCAACAAAGCCAGGTCGAGATGTTGAGCGAAGGATTCAGGATCAATCTTCTCAAGGACTTTATTTACCATCTTCAGAAAGTCAGTACTTCCTTTTTCAAGGGATAAGACTACCTGTCTTAAATGTTTATTAGGAATATGCTTGATTGCAATTTTATTTCTATTTCCAGGCCCTGCTTCCCAGATGCCCTTTTGATCAATTACTCCAAGCAAGTAACCACTATGGTCATAGACCATCATGCTGTTATCAAGATTGTTAGGTAAAAGCCAACCACAAATAGGGCTGCTTTCCGGGTGACTGTTCATTTCAAGCTCATCTCTATTGGCCGATATCCAACGCAAATTTAATCTTGAGGGCTGTGTAATACGGGGCGGCATTACAGCCAAATTATCCAAAGATGGAAAGGCATGAGAGTGCGTTAAGTTTTTATCAACAGGTGCGTCCACGTGCCGGCCAAAACTATCAATCAATCGGAGATTCAATACCCTGATCATACCCGTCCGAATCGGCAAAAAAGGATTGTCTGGTTTAGGGGCCCACTTATTTTCACCATCTACCAGTTCATTGACTATTTGGGTAAACCTATTATAATCATCAAATGCCAAAGGATCTTCGATAGGTAGTTGCATTGTTTGCTGATGCATTAAAAGGGCTGCATTAAAACCGCTAAATGCCTGGGAAAGATAATGGCCTTTTTCAATTTTCGTTTTTTGTGCATTAAGGGTATCGCTTATAGCTTTATCCTGATGATTGGGATTGTCCAGATAAGCTTGGATGGCATCTAGAACTTTTATTTTTGCATGAGGGCTGAGCAAAGTATTTCCTGAGAATATTTTACCTGCTTCTTCAAAAACAGATGCCTTTGAAGCCAACATTAAATCCGGATGATGGTTCTTTAGGGCAAAATGGCTGATAATGTCTTTTTCATCATTTTTTTTCAATGGAAATATTTCTACTTCCCATTCAAGCATAATTGGATTCCACGGTTGATCTGTCCAATGCAGATGTTCTTTAAAATCTCGATTGTATTCTCTGATAAGGCTGGAATTTTTAACCAAAGTGGAAATGCTGTGTAGATTCGGAATAGACTCAATCTCATGGACATAACAACTAAGTTTTTTATCCTCCTTATCCTCGCCATCAAATCCATGTCGTGAAGAAGGTTTACAGGCTGGTCCTGACATCATGATAACAGGTTCGTTGGCTTGCCAATACCTTGGTGCCGCAACCGATTCCAGCTTAAATTCCACTTGCTTAAAGCTATTTCTATCGCACGCCCTTTCATCCTCGGTAAGCGTATGTCTGAATATTCTGATACTCGCCAGGCTGCCACATAATATATCCCTCGGACAGTTCTCCATCAGTATAATTGAATCAGCAAAAGAGTCTGAAGCTTCGCAGTAAAGATGGATCCAGCGGTCTTTTGGAATTTCAAGCCACATATGGAGTCTGTATGGGTCCATTTTAAGGCCATCTATATAAATGGCCTTCCAAAATGATCCTATGCCGGATGGGCCTATTTCGCTATTTTTTTCATTTTCTATCCTTAGCAGGTTGAAATTTTCTGAAGAGTAGATTCCGTTGATATTTACCCAAAGAGAAATGGCCTTCGCCTTAATTATATTCGCTTGCAAATTCGATAATGCGAGGTTATTATCGGGTAATATTTCTGGTAATTTATTTAAGGATATGGCGATGCTAGAATCTGGGCCCGTGCATGTTATGGCATCGGTTTGTAACGGTTCACAGGGAGCGTAGTTTGTGGCGCATTTTTGGTTTAAATCTGTTGCTAAAGCCTTTGTTTTATCGAAAGTATAATGGAGTAAGATGTCGTTGTAATTCCTAAGTTGCTTACGTTCGGGTACTTTTCCGTTATTAAAATTTTCCTCATCTTTTTGAACTTCCTTATGTGCATTCCATATTTCTCCCTTGTGCTTGTCGTGTGGAGAAAGCTTTTCGAGTTGTTTTGATTTCTGTTTCAATTCAACCATAATGTGGTTTTCCATGAAAAACATGATTTCATCAATATCTGCTATTTCACCTTTATGGATATAGGGATGGTTGCCAGCTACCATATACTTATACCAGTCAGAAAACAGCTGTTGTTTCAGATCCCGATATTCATCGATCGCTCTGTCGTATTCCTGCTGAATATTATTAAGAACATTAAGGTGGTGTGCAAATAAGGTAGACAAACTTGTATCAAACGGGGTGGGTGCATTATGCTCTTTTTTGGCCGAACGTTTACTTGCCGTAATCGTCCAGATAGCACCCCCATTGACAGGAGTAAATCCATTATCGTGAAAAGCCTCTTCAAATTTTGCATGTAAATCCAACTTTTGGGTCCCTATCTTAGACATGAGCCTTATGGCTTCGAGCTGCTTTTCTTTTTTTAGATTTCCGCGACTGAGCATAGCGGAAAGTGCTTCGGTACCCGTATTCCCGAGGGCAATATCATCAATAGCAGGCGGAAGGTTGTTTACGCCACATAGAATGCCTTTTTCAAAAATCAGTCGCCCATAACAAAGGAGGTTTTCGGGGCAATCCCCTGATATTTCAGCAGAGATATTCAAATTTTTCAGAATGGTTTCTTTTATGGCTGTGACTTTTTCGCTGCCGGAAAGAGAAGAAATTTCATCTGTGTTGTTTAGTTCTATTATTGTATTGGCGAGATAATCTTGTTCTTGATGACTATACCAACCAATCACTTCATATTCTAACTTTCCTGTAAGGGATTCATTTAAAGGGTCATGACAACCAAAAACACTGTGGCATTCAGGATAAAAGGCACCAAAAGAAGGGTCTCCATATCCAAGTGCCGTTAAATTATTAAAATACTCAGAGGAGGGTTCAAGTGGTTCATTCTTTGCCAGATCAATTTGTCTTCCCATAAACCGATAGGGTTGACCTGAGGCCCCACGTTCGTTATCGCTCAATGGAAAACTTATACCGTTCTCTGTATTGTTGTATCCTTCTTTTTGCTGATAATTGCTTTCTACCAACCATTGTTTCTGTTGCCTTCCGATCTTTCTGGTTACCAACCATCGGTCCGGTACCATGGGGTAGGCTAATTTTTCCGATTGGCCGTTTTTTTCCAATTTCCCCACAGTTAAAAGATCTGGCAATGCCCAATGCAAATGCATGCCAGCCTCAAGGACCAAGGAGTGACTCTGAAAAGGTTTAGCTAGAAAGTTTTCGCTGATGTTGGCGATATCTGTATTGACATCAATTTTATTTATCCTATCAAAATAAGGAAGCCGGTCAAAACTGGCCCTTGCGCCAATAATCGGCTGAGATGTTTTCAGGAATAAAGCATCTAAATGTATGGGAATGATTAATACTTCCATATCGGTTAATAAGGTATTTACTATACTTTAGAGTTATCTAATATTAATTACGAAAAATGAATGAAACGATAATATGGATGAGAAAACAATCTATCCACCGAATCATTTTGACATTCAATAATAGCATTAGAAATTGGAATAGTGAATTGTTTGGCCTACATAGAGCGATTTATCTACAAGAAATGGGGAACTTAGTTTCTGATATTTTTAAATATGTTAAACTTGAAGGCAGTAAGAGTAAAGACGTAAGCACAGCCAACGCCTGTCGAGGTGTTTTGTTGTAGATTAAACCAAACGAAAAAAACACAAATGAAAAGCTCGGCGTAGGCTGTGCCTTCGTCGTCATTCTTCAGTTGACAGTCATTAACAGACGAAGAAATGAATCTATTAAATCGTATATCAAAGTGTTGTAAAGAGCACACACGAAAAGCTCGGCGTAGGCTGCGCCTACGTCGACATTCGTTAGTTGACAGTCGTCATTCAGTAGAAAGCGATAAATTGAACAGATTAGAATCATATTTCAAAGCGGTGTAAAGAGCACAAATGAAAAGCTCGGCGTAGGCTGCGCCTACGTCGTCATTCGTCAATTGTAATTCAGAAGAAAGTGATAAATTGAACAGATTAGAATCGTATATCAAATTGGTGTAAAAAACACACAGCCTACGCCTAACGAAACGGTTTGGACGCCGCTTGATGTAAAAGAAGTAGGCACAGCCTACGTCAGTCTAGGAGATGTCGGTAAACCA
>JAJCYJ010000434.1 GCA_029262975.1 Saprospiraceae bacterium | reverse complement strand
ATTCCTACTTGCTTAAAATCCGCCACTTCATCATGATTAGAATACATTGTGATGATCACTATTTTGGGTGGTTTGATCAATTTTTTCAATTCTTTTGCCACTTCCAAGCCATTCATATTGGGCATATTATAATCCAGTAAGACAAGGTCTGGTTTCAATTTATGACATTGATGGTAACCTTGTCGACCATCATATATCTGACCTACGATGTGAAATAACTTTGACTCTTTAAGGATCAATTTTAAACCATCGTTGAATAGGGTATGATCGTCTATTATAAGGACACTGTATGGCATTTTAAAATTGTTATGTCAGTTATTGATTTCTTTAGGTATCACAATAAAAAAAGAGGTTCCTTGAGCGGAGGAGTCAGTGTTTATAGTAAGATTATGCAGCTCAGCTCTTTCCATTATGTTTTTATGTCCTATGCCCGTTGATTCATGATGATCAGGAAGTCCAATGCCGTCATCTTCTACTGTAACTTGAAACTCTGAATCATATTCAAACAATTGGACGTAGCCATTCGCTGCTTGTGAGTGCTTAATAATATTTGTTAGAAGCTCTTGAACAATCCTATACAAGTTTTCTTGTCTTGGTTTAGAAATTTTGTCTATTGCACCTTCACTTTGATCATAAAAATGAAACCTCATTGTTGAAAAATAATTTAATTGAGTAATCAGTTCTTCAAGGTTAATACTTAGAGATTTAAAATCTGTATCTACAAGCTTATGGCTAAGTATTCTAATGTCTTTTATTGTTTTGAGTGTAAGCGATTTAATGACATCGGTTTTATCCTCTTTGAGTTGGAGATAGCCAAAGATAGAAGCCAAAGAGTTTCCAATATTATCATGCAAATTTCTTCCAATTTCCTTGATTTCTAATAGTCGCTGAGTTTCTAATTGCTTGCCTTGATATTGTAATTCACTTCGATGTTTTTGTGTGTTCATTAATTCTGTTGTAATGATAAATATAATCCAGGTGAGGCCAACAATCGGATAAATGGTTTCATCAAAAAGAGTATTAAAAAAAGCTGTACTATCAGGGGTGCCGCTTAATTTTACTCTAATCTCATTAAATAAAAAAGGGCCATATGCTAATAAGACTACAACAAGATGTATAACGGTACCCCCACGCAAATAAATTACTGCCATTGAATATATAGCCATCCCCATATTAGCCACAGTTAAAATCGCGAGGACCAATATCATTAGAGTGTGAAAAGTATTAGGGTCCTGCTGAGGAAACAAAAAAAGTACTGCCGCCATAAAATTAAGACTGGCAAGAGTGCTCGCGACGATTAGTTTATGGATAATATTCAATCCTCTTACACTATCAGAAACTGTTGGAAATTCACTACGTTTCAAATACGCACAAGTACTTCAATTTAGTTTTATAAAACCCTCGTTTAAGATGACAACAGCTATTTACACTGTTCATTCAGCCTATTGGTAACATGACTGTCTCATAAACTCGTATCATTAATCAAAGTAACAGTAAGTCATGTATGTACCGTTTTTTGTTACTGTTAAATGAAACATTCTCCTCCACCTAAAAACTTAGAACGGTTATGAATCGATTGTAAGCGGCAGACTTAGTGTTTGGTAGATGTCTGTAATTTGTGATCCTACTTATATATGCGTAAACCAACTCATCACGTTCTTCCATGTGGCTAATTCAAATTCAATGATCAGAAGTCAGCAACAACTCCAGCGCCGTAAATTTAAACTCAAATCTTTTGGCGAGATAGTCATTTGTCACATGACCGTGATAGGTATAAACACCATTTCTAATACCTTCATGGTGATATAAAATATCAGAGATTTTTTTGTTATTCCCTATTGTTAATATTAGCGGAGTAAGGATGTTGCTGATGGCCATAGAGCTGGTTCGGGCAACATTCGAAGCGATATTGGGCACGCAATAATGTGTGATACCATGCTTGACAAAAGTGGGTTTTTTGTGGGTCGTAATTTCTGATGTTTCAAAACATCCTCCCTGGTCGATACTTACATCAATGACTACAGAGCCTTTTTTCATGTTGCTGACCATTTCTTCGGTCACAATTATTGGGCATCTTCCAGTCTTCGAATGAATGGCACCTACGACTACATCGGCGCTTGTCAGTTGATAAGCGATATATTCCGGATTGATCGAAGATGTATGTAACTGTCGGCCTATTTTATTCTGCAACCGGATAATCTTATATATGTCATTATCAAAAATGCGCACCGATGCTCCTAATCCAAGGGCAGTTCTGGTAGCATGCTCACCGACCACACCTGCACCCAGTATGACCACTTTTGCAGGAGGCACACCGGATACACCACCTAACAGTACTCCTCGACCGCCGATAGTGTTGGATAACAAGTTGGCAGCTGTGATGATGGCCATCCTGCCGGCAATTTCACTCATGATTCTGATAACAGGAAAAGAACCATCTTCAAGCCTAAGATGCTCCATTGCTATGGCAGTGATTCGTTTTTGCCTGAGCTTTTCTACATATTCTTTTGATATAAGCGGTATCTGAAGCGGTGAAATAAGAATTTGCCCTTCAGACATTAGGTCCAACTCTTCAACAGTGGCAGGGGCACTTTTTATGACTATCGAAGATTGAAATACGCGCTTGCGATCAGATGAAATTTCAGCTCCGGCTGATACAAAATGTTCGTCCTCAAATTGAGCATTTTCACCCGCCTTGGATTCCACGATTACTTTATGTCCATACCCGATCAGTGATCTGATAGAATTCGGGACAAGTGCTACCCGATATTCGTTATAGTGATTTTCTTTGGGAATACCAATGGTTACCCCTTCTCCGCGCGTTCTGACTTCAAGTGTCTCAACCTGGGTCTCATAATGACCTTTGGCGAAAAATGTTGAGAATTTATACTTATCTCCTACTGCCATATTTACATCTATACAACCTGCTATGCGATAATACAACTTTTACGCTAATACTACTTCGTTCACTTTTATAAAGCGTTCTGCATTATTTGCTTCTATCTCAATCACTATACAGGCTTCTTTTATTATTGGAAAGATCAGTTCGGGCCATTCGATAATATTATAGTGACCACTATCAAATAAATATTCCTCGATACCGATATTTAGCGCTTCTTCAATATTTTCTAATCGATACATATCCATATGGTAAATAACCTGTTCCCTGTTTCTGTATTCGTTGATTATTGAAAAAGTTGGACTGGTCACCTCATCTTCGACCTCGAGGAACCTCATCCAATCTTTTACCAGGGTTGTTTTACCTGCACCTAAATCCCCTTTAAGCAGAAATATATGATATTCCCTCATTAGGGAAACAAGGTATTCAGTAACCTTCCTTAGCTCCGATATATTGGAAATGTTAAAATTCATATCGATTAAAAACATAAAGGTAAGTGCAATGAATAAAGAGTTATAATTTTATGACCTGCCATTCTGTCACATCTCAATTTGGTTTGTCTTATCTTTGCGCTCCTTTAGGAATAAATCAGGAAACTGCACTTATGTACGACCGTAACCCAACGTTAGAAGATCTGCAAGATCAGTTGAAGACAGGCCATAATACCCCTTTGACAGAAGACAGACAAGGAGAGATCCTGGTGGCTGATCCATCAGCAACATTAGAGGTGAATTCTAAAAAATTTTACATCGAAAGTTATGGGTGCCAGATGAACTTCAGCGATAGTGAGATTGTAGCATCTATATTGGCGGAAAACGGATTTGGATCGACTCGAAATATGGAAGAATCAGATTTAATACTGATTAATACATGCTCGATCAGAGAAAAGGCTGAAGATAACGTCAGACAACGATTGTCCATTTTTAATAAACTTAAAGCGGAGAAACCAGACCTTATTGTAGGCGTACTGGGGTGTATGGCAGAAAGACTTAAGTCAAAGTTTCTTGAAGAAGAAAAGATTGTTGACCTGGTTGTCGGGCCAGATGCCTACAGAGATTTGCCTGGTCTGATACAAGGGGCTGAAGGTGGCCAGAAAGGTGTCAATGTCCTTTTGTCAAGGGAAGAAACGTATGCAGATATAGCACCATTAAGATTAGATAGCAATGGGGTAAGCGCTTATATTTCTATCATGAGGGGCTGCGATAATATGTGCTCGTTTTGCGTAGTTCCTTTTACACGCGGTAGAGAACGAAGCCGAAGTGAATTTACAATTGTAAGTGAAGCGAGGGATTTATTTGATCGGGGATATCGTGAAGTAACCTTGCTGGGACAGAATGTAGACTCATATAAGTGGGAAAATCCGGAAACCAAGGTTACGGTATCATTCGGTAACCTTTTGGAACAAGTGGCTTTGATCGATCCGCTATTACGCGTCAGATTTTCCACCTCCCATCCTAAAGACATGACGGACGATGTGCTGCATATAATGGCTAAATATAAAAATGTATGCAGCTATATTCACTTACCAGTTCAATCCGGTAATAGTCGTGTACTTAAGTTGATGAATCGGACCTATGATAGAGAATGGTATAAAGAACGTGTAAATAGTATTAATCGCATCGTCCCTGATTGTGCTATATCCTCTGATATAATTACAGGTTTTTGTAGTGAAACTGAAGAGGAACATCTGGACACTCTTGATATGATAAAATGGGCCAATTACAGTATGTCCTATATGTTTTATTATTCTGAAAGACCAGGGACTCTTGCTGCAAGAAAATATAAGGACGATATTTCCAGGGATGTAAAGAAGAGGAGATTAAGTGATGTTATAAAAGTACAAAGCGAGGTATCCCTAAGACATAATGAAAAAGATCTTGGTAAGACTTTCGAAGTACTGATAGAAGGAGATTCCAAGAAATCAAAAGAACAATTTAAGGGGAGGAACAGTCAAAATAAAATGGTTGTTTTTTCAAAGACAAAGGGATTGAAACCAGGAGACTATTGTATGGTGAAAATTCATGATGTCACAAGTGCCACCCTTCTTGGTACCCCGGTAATCATTTAAATTTCAAGAAGTAAATTGAATATACAATCTGTAAAACAGCGATTTGGAATTATAGGCAGATCTGAGCAACTGGATCGCGCTCTGGGCAAAGCGATAAGAGTAGCTAATACGGATTTGACTGTTTTAATTCAGGGAGAAAGTGGCGTTGGGAAGGAGGTGATTTCGAAAATTATCCATCAGCTCAGTGCCCGAAAGCACAATACATTTATCGCTATTAATACGGGAGCCCTTCCGGCCGGTACGATAAATTCAGAATTATTCGGACATGAAAAAGGAGCATTTACAGGCGCAACAAGTGATCGAAAAGGATATTTTGAAACTGCCGGTGGTGGCACCATTTTTCTTGATGAGGTCGGTGAAATGCCCCTTGATACGCAGTCTTTTTTATTGCGGGTACTTGAGTCGGGAGAATTCATCAGAGTTGGATCTTCGGTTGTGCAAAAGACGGATGTTCGTGTGATTGCTGCCACCAACGTCGATCTTTTAGAAAAAGTAAGATCGGGTAAATTCAGGGAAGACTTGTACTATCGACTTAATACAGTACCTATCACAGTTCCCGCACTAAGAGAACGTGCGGAAGATATATACATGCTCTTTCGGAAGTTTACACTGGATATAGCAGAAAAGTATCGGACTGATCCGATTATTCTTGATCCAAATGCAAA
Source organism: Saprospiraceae bacterium (assembly GCA_029262975.1). Lineage (GTDB taxonomy): Bacteria > Bacteroidota > Bacteroidia > Chitinophagales > Saprospiraceae > JAJRXG01. The sequence goes on along the minus strand of JAJCYJ010000434.1, from coordinate 4,219 downwards.
AATCCTGATCAACAGATATAGTTGGCCCGGGAATATCCGTGAACTTCGTAATGTAGCTGAACAATTATCTATTCTTTCAGAGGACAAATTAATTACACCAGAGCGACTCATAGATGTAATTCCAAATATCAACAAGAGGCACCTGCCTCAGATCAGAAAAGATTCAAACGATTTTCATGAGCGGGAGATATTGTATAAGGTTTTGTTTGACATGAAAAATGACCTCAATGATTTGAAGGGTTTGATATTTGAATTAATACGAACCAATAACCTGGAAGTCAGCAATATTAAGAGCCTAAAACCGCTACAGCTTCGCTCCGGGAATGTGGCATCTTCTGAATATCGTGAAAATCAGGATAACTTTACAAAACTGGCCGATGAATCAGTAGTTTCGGATGACAACTATTTTGTGGACAATGGTACTAATGATGCCCCGGTATTAGTTGAAAAGAGCGCTTATGACGAAAGCGAAATTGTAGAAGATAATCTTTCTCTGGAGAGTATGGAGCGAAGTATGATATCTAAAGCATTAAAGAAGCATGGCGGTCGTCGTAAGGAGGCTGCTAGCGAATTAGGCATCTCCGAACGTACACTTTACAGAAAAATAAAGAACTATGGTATGTAAGAAGATCTTTATAGTGCTTTCGCTGGCGATTTTGATTAGCGGATGCTACTCATTTAAAGGAATCTCCATACCACCTACCATCGCTACTTTTTACGTCGATCAATTTCAAAACTCCGCCGGTAATGCACCACCTGATGTAGGGCAGAGATTTAGTGAGGAATTAAAAGACATTGTTATTCGAAATTCCAGACTAAATTATGAGGAAAATATACCGGATATAGAATTTACCGGAACCATAACTACATATTCGGTACAGTCAGTGGCACCAGAACGTCGAGACAATGCAGATGGAGGCTCAGAATTTGGAAGCTCCTTGAACAGATTGAATATTTCTGTTAAGGTAGATTATATTAACAATATGGATGACGAAGACAATTGGTCCCAGGTTTTTTCATTTTTTGAAGATTTTGAAAGCACGCAGAATCTGTCAGATGTTCAGGATGAATTAATAGAAAAAATATTTGATCAGATTACGACAGACATATTTAATAAAGCGTTTACAAATTGGTAATGATGGCTCGCCGCAGACTAAAAGACTATCTCGATGACCCCTCACTGTTACATACGATCAGTGAAGAGGAAATGATAGCATGGGCTGCAGAGGTGCCATATGCAGGACTTGTGCAGCGACTTCTTGCTCAAAAATTAGCGATCGAATCAGCTAACCAAGATTTGTCTGAAAAGGCCAATACCCTGGCTATCTTGTCTAATACCTACCCAAACCATACTATAAAATCTATTGAAGACTTCAAATTGCTCATATTATCCGGGGACGGTACGGATGACCTGAACACGGAAGTTGAAGAGTCTGGTAAGATCTCTATGGCTAATCCTGGTTCTGAAGTAGAGCAACTTGGTACTGGTCACAGTATAACTGATGAACCAGAATTAGCTGATAAAAGATCTGCCGGAGATTTGATAGATTCTGGAGAAGATCAAGTCAACATAGAAGATCGTGAGCCAAAATCGAGAAGACACGACGGCGAAGACCCTAAACTCGACGAAATAGTCGAGAATTTATCTTTGAGTAGTGAGAAAAGTGATTTCTCTCAGTGGTTAGGAAGTCTACAGGCTTTGGAACATGACGAAATTTTAGATCATGGTCATCTGGAGCTTAAGGAAAAGACTTTGGCGTCCGATGCATTGGCACAACTTCTCGTATCTCAGGGCCATTATGACAGGGCAATTGCTATGTATGAAATTCTTATGTTGAAAAATCCACAAAAAAGTTCTTTCTTTGCCGCTCAAATTGAAAAGCTGAAAGCGTTATGACAATTACATTTCTCACCATTTTAATTGCTTTGGTTTGTGTGCTACTAATCCTTGTGGTATTAATTCAGAACCCAAAAGGAGGCGGATTGGATTCTACTTTTGGAGGTTCAGGTGCAAACCAGATGTTTGGTGCTGCTAAATCTACTGATCTAATTGAGAAGATTACATGGGGTTTGGCAATTACACTTTTCGTTTTATGCATCATCACAGCAATAATCGTTAAAGGTCAATCTACAGGGGCGGGTACTTTTTAAGTCACATTTATAAGTATTAAGAACTGCCATTTTTTCGATATAAAGAATTAAATGAATCAAGTACCTGTCTTATCTGACAGTTTGACTGCTAATATGTCAGAAATATTCAGTTGGCACGAGAACTGATGTATCAACTCTTGTTCACAACTATTTTAAAAAATTTATCAAAGCACAGTATAAAAATCTAAAGACTATGAGTTTGAAACCAATTAATGATAGGGTTGTCGTAGAGCCTGCTAAGGCAGATTCTAAGACGAGTGGCGGAATAATTATTCCCGACACTGCTAAGGAAAAACCACAAAAAGGAAAAATCATCGCTGTTGGACCCGGGAAAGACGGTAACAAATTGGCAGTAAAAAAGGGTGATACAGTTCTTTATGGCAAATATGCCGGACAAGAATTGGAATATCAGGGAAAAGATTATCTAATCATGAGAGAGGATGACATTCTTGTTGTCATCGGTTAATCTTTCTAACTATTTTAAAGATTCAAAATAAAGAATAAACATGGCAAAACAAATATTATTTGATACAGAGGCCCGGGCAAAAATGAAAGCCGGGATAGACGCCCTGGCTAATGCAGTTAAGGTGACTTTAGGTCCTAAAGGAAGAAATGTAGTTATTCAAAAAAGTTTTGGTGCACCCCAGGTGACCAAGGATGGAGTAACTGTAGCAAAAGAAATTGAATTAGAAGATGCTGTTGAAAACATGGGCGCTCAGTTAGTTAAGGAAGTTGCTTCCAAGACTGCAGATGCTGCTGGTGATGGTACTACTACTGCTACAGTATTGGCTCAAGGTATGGTAGCTGCCGGTATGAAATATGTAGCAGCAGGAGCTAATCCAATGGATTTAAAAAGAGGGATTGACAAAGCAAAAGAAGCTGTTATTGCAAACCTTAAAAAGCAAAGCAATATCATAGGCAACGACTATAGCAAAATCCAGCAGATTGGAGCGATCTCAGCGAATAATGATGATGAAATTGGTGAGCTGATAGCTGATGCAATGAAAAGGGTAAGCAAGGATGGTGTAATCACTGTAGAAGAAGCAAAGGGTACTGAGACTTACGTAGAAGAAGTAATGGGGATGCAATTTGACAGAGGTTATCTTTCTCCATATTTCGTTACCAATGCGGAAGACATGAAGACAGAATATGAGAACCCGCTCGTACTTATTCATGATAAAAAGATTTCTAATACACAGGATATTATTCCTATTCTCGAGAAAACTGCTAGTGCAGGCCGACCGCTTTTGATTATCGCAGAAGATGTAGAAAGTCAGGCATTAGGATTGCTTGTAGTGAACAGACTGAGAGGAGGACTCAAAGTGGTAGCAGTAAAAGCTCCAGGATTCGGCGATCGAAGAAAGGCTATGCTTGAGGATATTGCCATTCTAACCGGAGGAACAGTTATCTCTGAAGAAAAGGGTTATAAACTGGACAGCGTAGAAATTGAGCATCTTGGTAGTGCCGAGAAGATAACAGTTGATAAAGACAATACAACGATCGTTGATGGTGCTGGTAAGAAAACAGCTATCAAATCAAGAATCAATCAGATTAAGCAACAGATAGAGACTACTACTTCTGATTACGACCGAGAAAAATTGCAGGAAAGACTTGCTAAGCTTTCTGGTGGTGTTGCAGTACTGTATGTAGGCGCTTCAACTGAGGTCGAAATGAAAGAGAAGAAGGATAGAGTAGATGATGCACTTCATGCTACGAGAGCAGCCGTTGAAGAAGGTATCGTCACTGGCGGAGGTGTTGCCCTTGTAAGAGCAATGGTTACATTAGCTAAATTAGAAGGTGATAATGAAGATGAGACGATGGGCATCCAGATCGTCAAGAAATCATTGGAATATCCATTGCGAATTATTGCTGAAAATGCAGGTGTAGATGGTTCTGTAGTATTACAGGCTGTTCAGAATGCCAAAGGTGCAATGGGATATAATGCTAAGACTGACAAATATGAAGATCTTAAAAAAGCAGGTGTAATTGATCCTACTAAAGTGACGCGTATTGCTGTTGAAAATGCGGCGTCTATAGCAGGAATGATCTTAACGACAGAAGCTGTCAT
>JAJCYJ010000433.1 GCA_029262975.1 Saprospiraceae bacterium | reverse complement strand
GACAGATTATGTATGCTGCTATATTATAGGTGTGTTGGAGACGCGGGGTAGAGCAGCTCGGTAGCTCGTCGGGCTCATAACCCGGAGGTCGCAGGTTCAAATCCTGTCCCCGCTACCAACTTTAAAGGACTTAGGGCTTTGCTCTGAGTCCTTTTTTTATGATCTTCTAACAACCTTCTAACAGAATCCGAAGAGTCACCAAGATGCTCTGTGAAATTAAGGGCATTATCAAGTTTCATAGCCTGTTCCGTATTCACCTCTTTTAGTAAGTGTCCATACCTGTCAATTGTTGTCTGGATAGACGCATGACTTAACTGGTTCTGGATGTACTTGATATTCTGCCCCTGTTCAAGTCTTAATGCCACATTGGTATGTCTGAGGTCGTGAAACCTCACACGCTTTACTCCAGCCTGCTTTAATGCAGGTAGTGGATTATGCGAGAGTGTATTTCTATATGAATGGCGTGCCATTGGCACAAAAGCATCCCAGACAACTGTGTGACATGGTACAAAGAGTTGAAAAACGACAAAGCTATTTGTTATGAATTGCCTATTGCATTGAAAATATCAAATTTAAAACGGCTTCACATCTAGCCACTTGACACGTTTAAATAAATTAACGTCTTGATATGGATAATATTCAGCCAAGCGACTACGAAGAATACCCTTGAAACAATTCAGATATACTATTAGAATTTGTCACTATACAGAAATGATGAAAGAGCTTGCTAGTCATTATTAACCAAAACAGCAAAATGACATAATAGTAATATAAGAATGAAAAGAATATATTTAGACGTTTGCACAAATGAGAACTTGAGGTGAAGAAAGGTCAATATATAAAAGACGAAAAATTGCTGAAACAAGGTGTTAATATTTTAATGGAAAAATTAGGGCCAATAAGTTTTCATCCTACACTAATGTATATTTAAAAAAATGAATGAAAGCACTTGAAGAGATTCAAAAAAAGTTATATTCAGGAAAGTTTGAATTCAGTAGGCATGCTTTAAAACGAGTGGTTGAACGCAATATCAGTGAATTGGAAATAAAAGAAGTTGGAAGGAATGCAAAAATAATTGAAGAGTATCCAGACGACAAACATACATCCAGTTGTTTGCTTTTGGGATTCACCAATATTAAACGTCCAATACATATACAAGTGTCATTTGCTGACACAGAATTTGTGAAAATTATCACCGTTTATGAACCAAATGAAGATGACTGGATTGACTATTCTAGAAGGAGGTAAATATGTCACGTTGTCATGTATGCGGCTCAATAGAAACAAAAAAAGAATATATCAACGAAATATTTCAGATCGATAATAAGCCTGTTTTAGTAGAACATATCCCTGCAATGGTTTGTGTCCGCTGTGGTGAAGAAACTTTTAGTCGTGAGACCACAGAACGGATTCGACGCATGGTACATGGTGAAGCAAAACCTGTAAAATCGGTTTCTATGGAAGTATTTAATTTTGTATAAAAAGTAAAATGGATAATGACAATTTTTGCCTAACAATCGTATCAAACCAACCACCAGATTATTTTGTTACCTGCGATGATAAATTGTTAAAGAAAGTTTGCAAATTAAAAGGTATTAATATGGAAGCTGTTAATCCAGTAAACTTTTGTACGAAGGAGAACTTGAGGTGAAGCAAGGTCAATATATAAAAGACGAAAAATTAGGGCCAATAGAGACGAGTAGGTTTTTATCGTTTCCTCCCCAGAAGAGGATAGAATCTGTAAGAAGGCACCAAAGGTGGCAATCCGAACTTGATAAAAATAAGTTTTTAGATGATTTATTTGGAAGTAAGTAGGCGTTTCTTTAAGTTTTTTCTGGTTCCAACTATATTCATCGTAGAATCGCATAGTTAAACCACTTGGAAATATGGAGTGCATTATCCCTGCCCGACTAATAGCAGGCGGGCGTGATAATGCGTATTTAAGTAGTAACGCCTGCCCAACAGTTCAGGTGGTCTTGTGAGGATTAGTTATATCCGATACTTAAACAGCGGAAATTAATTGGTGCGGTGAAGTCGGACTTCCTTGTCCTTTCCTAATGTCCTATAAAATATTTATGCAAATGCAAGCCTATGGACTTTGGGTTCTGGGACAGGGTCTCCAAATTCCTTGGCCGTTCTTATCCAGAGTTTCATTGCTGATTTGAGGTTCGTCAAGGCTTTTGAGTGTGTCTCTCCATGGGCAATACACCAGGGCAATTCTGGTGCTTCCGCAATAAAAGCGTTATCTTCCTTACTCCAATAAATAATGACTTCATACTTATCCATAAGACGATTATTTCAAATCTAAATCTTTAACAACCTTGCTAAATGGAATACGTTCTTCATGCTTTGAGTTTTCTTTTGCTTCTCTTAAATCTTTTAAATCTTCATAGTTTTCCAGCTCTTCTATAATTACGATAAACTCTTCATAAGGTAATATTACAAATTCTTTTTTTTCCTCTTTTTCAATTATTTGTGGATGAAGTGTCATGATTTAATCTACTTCTTTTCTTTCTTGCTGATTTCAATTGTAATTTTCCATTAAGTTGAGGATAATTTCCTCTTCCCCGGACAAAAAGCGCCGAGGACTTCAATCCCCTCATTGCGCCCGTCCGAACGGCTTGGCCGGACGGGAAGGAGTGGTTATAAATTTATGGGTTTCCACCGCTTATTGAGGAATTACTTTCGATTCTTTATCAAGTGTTTTTTTCATTATTTTGAAAAATGATCAAACCAAAACTACATTCCCAAATTCTTCAACCTCAGTAGGTTTTTGACCAGCACGCCATAAATCTAACTGTGCCTGCATGTATAGCCAGCTATCAGGTGATGTTTTTGTCGCTTTACCTATCCTTACAGCCATTTCAGGGCTCATTGATGATTTACAATTAACTAATTCCGACAAAGTTTTTCGAGTGACCCCCAACCTTTTTGCCGCTTCTGTTACTGTTAAACCCAGAGGCTTAATAACATCTTCCCGTAAAACTTCTCCGGGGGGTGTAGGCTTTCTACTCCTGTGCATTACAATCCCTCCTGTCTTCAATGATAATCTCTATAATCTATGTCAACTGCGTTATTTTTGTCAAGATTTATTCGTTCAGTCAGGTTTCAATGACAGCACCGCTGATTTCTTTTGACAACGGGCCTTCTTTTCTTTAATCACTATTGATCTCCTTTGCGTTCTTCGCGGCTTCTTGTCCTCGGCGTTTTACCGTCCGGGGAGCGGTGAACTGTTTTCTTTCACCAGTGGTTGACCAGTCTAATGGCCAATGACGGCTGATAAAGTCAGCCAATTGACGCCAGTCAGATCATCAAAGGCAGGGTCTATCTTCTTTCTTTCATCACT
>JAJCYJ010000432.1 GCA_029262975.1 Saprospiraceae bacterium | reverse complement strand
GCTAACCTTGCTGCTATCATTGCCAATAGAGGATATTACTATATCCCACACATTATTAAATCCTTTGCCTCAGACAGAGCAATTGATACAAAATACACGACACCTCAATCTGTCTCTATTGAGGAGGCACATTTCAAACCTGTTATCGATGGAATGGAGCAGGTTATTAATGCAGGTACCGCTCGACAAGCTGCAGTGCCCGGTATAAGCGTGTGTGGAAAGACGGGGACTTCTCAGAATTCGGGGATGGATCATTCAGTTTTCTTTGCTTTCGCACCCAAGGATAATCCTAAAATAGCGATTGCTGTATATGTGGAAAACGCAGGTGGCGGTAGTACAACAGCAGCTCCAATAGGAGGACTGATGATAGAAAAATTTCTGAACAGAAAAATAGCACTTAATAGAATTCGCCTAGAAACAAGGATTAAGGATTTGAATCTTACTGAGTTGCCATAAGTTTTAGAATACTAAAAGAGGACAATGATTATTTCTGCTATTGTAGCACGTGCTGACAACCTTATCATAGGAAAGGATAATGACCTGCCTTGGCACCTTCCGGGAGATTTAAAATGGTTCAAACAAAAGACGTTGAACAGGCACATAATTATGGGCCGACGATCATTTGAATCTATTCCAAACCCTTTGCCAAAACGTGTGAATATTGTTATCACAAGAGATAAGACTTATTATCACTCCGGGGCTATCATTGTGCATTCAATAGACGAAGCATTGAGATATGCTCATGAAGAAGGAGAAGAGGAAGCATTTATCCTTGGAGGTGGAAAAATTTATAGTCAGACCAAGGAATTGTGGGATCGCCTTTATTTGACAGAAGTTCATGCTTCTCCAGAAGGAGATACTTCTTTTCCTGCTATTTCTTTGGATCAGTTTGAGGTTGCTTTTGAAGAATTTCATAAGGCAGATGAAAAAAATCAATTCGATTTCACTTTTAAGATATTAGAAAGAAGGAATGCATTGTGACTTTGCTATTCTTGGGCCTCGGGAAGAAGTCGGTCCATAACTTTAAACCATAATGAAGGAATAGTTGCCATAAGTATTGATGCAGGATAGCCCATGGGTAGTTGGGGGCTTTCATTAAAATGTCTCAGGACCTGATACTTGCGAGTGGATTTATAATGATGATCTGAATGCCGCGTGAGTTCATACAGCAAAACCCGCCCTATATCATGATTTGAGTTCCACGAATGCCTGGATTCGACTGGGCCATATTTCCCGGAAGGGAGCAAATCTCTGACCAGACCATAGTGTTCTATATAATTAACGGCCTCAAGGAGAGAAAAACCTATAACTGCGATAACAATAGCCATCAAGACAGTGAAGAGGTTAAAATAAAACCCTATGGCAACAAGGGCTCCTACCTGTACGATTGTAAAGAGGATCATTTTATTCTTGTAGCTTAAAACTTTACTTCCAATTCTACTTAAATCCTGTTTTTCTATTCGCCATGCGGACAAGTAACTTTGACTGACAGTCCTCCACCAAAATCTGTAGAATGATTCTCCTCTTCTGGAGGTTGCCGGATCAAGCGGGGTTGCTACCCATTTATGATGTCCTTTATTATGCTCGATGTTAAAGTGCATGTATAGTGCAGGAAGCAGCATTAATCTCGATATTAATTGATTATACCATTCAGAGCGATGGCCAACTTCGTGCGCTACATTTATCCCTATCGTACTAATTATAATGCCGATAGCAAGAGTCTTACCTGCAATATCAGAAATGCCAAGATTCCCTGTATTCAATTGTTGGAAATATAAATATATGAGCAGGTACAATATGGGGAAGTTTAAATACAACAGCAAATCAAAAAAGACGGATTTAAGCTTATTTTGTTCTTCCTCTTGGTTCAGGTTTGATGTTTTTCCGGGGGCAAATTGTTCGGCTATGGGAATAAGTATGAATAAAAAGATCAAAGTAGTATAGGAGAAGATGCCATTGTATGTCAAAGAAATCCAACATGATAAGGGTGTCACATATGCCAGAATATATTTTAAGTCCCGGAAGCTCATTGGTTAATTTTTAAGGCTGTTCCGATTTCAATTTGAACTCCTGGAAGTTGTTCGCGAGCCGTTATCACCGCGCTATCTGTAACATTTGATTCCCAGAGGTATACATATTTTAATGCCGGGAAAACAGGAAGTATTTGAAATATATCATCGCCTACTTTGGTCTTCGTAAGATTAAGACTTTCGAGGTATTTCATTTGTGTCAATTGACGAATTCCATCAGTTGTAATATCATTGCCCTGTAGGCGTAACCTGGTAATATGTGGCAAATCTACCAAATGTTCTAAATCACTATCTGTAAGGTTACTATTGGCAAGATTTAGCCAGGTGATATTATGGGACGCCTCTTTTAATTTTTCCAGTTGGGTGCTATTTACCTTTTCGCCAAAGGGCACGCTTACTTCCACCCAGCCGTTATTTTGTGCCAGACGCATAACCTTTAACCCTGTGCCTGTAATGTTGGCCGAAATAACAGAATCCAATGGTGCTACTACTTTTTTCTCAATCCATGGCCTTGGTGTGAGATCTAGTTTAAATAGATTGAGCAAAGTGGATTGTATGCTTGCGTTTGCATTGAGACTTGTGATAGATACTTCATAATTTGCACCTTCATTAATCCACCACTCGAGGAGTTTGATTTCGTGATAAGTCATTGGCGTACCACTTGTCGGCATAAACTTAGAACTGCTTGTAGGAAGGGTTACTCTTCTTAGAAGTTCACTCGAGATGTCCCCGGGAACGAGAACTTCGCCATTATCACCGCCTTTGGAAATAGATTCAATAGAAGTCATATTCAGGCCTCCATTTTGGACATCTTCTCTATGGCAATTAATGCATTTTTTTTCTAAAATGGGATAAATGATGTCTTTATAAACATGTACACTATCAGGATTATCGAATTGTGGATATGCTTCGAGGCTCCTGCCATAGCCCATTAACTTTTGAATAGGAGCAGGGGCATATTCTAGTAAGTAGTCGGAACCATGAGTCATATTTCCACCTAAATGACCCGTAATTATCAAGACCAGGATCGCGGTGATATTTGTTATTTTTTTGTAGTTGAACTTGGTTGTATTGCGCCCTCTGATCCACCAGGCTGCCAAAGCGATTATGGCCAAAGCTATACCCAACCATCTATGAAAAAATAATGTCCAGTTGTCGTAACTACCGTCATTGGCCAAGAACCAACCCATAACGGCTGCGATACCTGCACTAATGGCACCAAGTAACCATATGAAGCGTACTGCACTTGTGAACTTTTCCTCTTTTAGCCACCATTCGACTAGAATGGCTATCAGTATAAATCCAATTGGAAGATGTACGAAGACCGGGTGAAATCTTCCTAAGAATGAAGTTATGTCTAAAAAAATCATATTAAGTTATTAGCAGCGTAGAAACCTCAATATATGAATGTCAGATAATGGATTAGGTGATTATGCCATACTAATTAACACATTCCGTCATTTTAGTACAAATGAATCGTTACATGCATCATCTTTGCACGAAGATTTTTTTTATACTTAAAATAAATACCCCTTATGCAAGCTTCCTTATTTGACTCCCGAACACTCAGGAAAAAGTATGATCAAATATACAACGAGGCTTATGAGAAACTCAATAAGGAGCAAAGAATGGCCGTTGACCAGATTGAAGGACCCGTTATGGTCATCGCTGGTCCTGGCACGGGTAAAACCCAGATTCTGGCGACCCGGATTGGAAAGATACTTAAAGAGACGGATGCAGGTCCTCATAACATTCTGTGTTTGACGTATACCGAAGCTGCGAGTATTTCTATGCGTAAAAGACTGGTGCAACTTATTGGCCCAGACGCTCATCGGGTGCATATTCATACCTTTCATGCCTTTTGTAACCAGGTTATCCAGGAGAACCTCGGGCTATTTGGTGATTATCGACAATTAGAACCAATTACAGACTTGGAACGAGTGGATGTATTTCAGAAGATCATGAATGAGCTCCCGGACAACCATATTCTGAAAAGACTCAAGGGTGACCCGCAATATGAAATGAACCGACTTCAGAATCTCTTTTCCCTCATGAAGAAAGAGTACTATTCTGCAGAACATATTACGCGGGCTATAGAAAGCTATTACGTGCAATTAAAGGAAGATCCTAAGATGTATTATGCACGATCCGGGAAAGGATTTAAAAAGGGCGATTTAAAACAACGCGATTATGATAAGATCGTACGGCAGATGGAAGAACTACAAGCTGGAGCGGATTTATTTGCTATATATCAGACCATTATGAGAAGGATGGGCAGGTATGATTATGATGATATGATCACCTGGGTGCTTACTGAGTTTAAGTCAGAATCTGACCTGCTCCTTCAATACCAGGAGCGATACCATTATTTTCTTGTAGATGAGTTTCAGGACACCAATGGATCCCAAAAAGAATTATTGGATTTGCTTGTTAGTTTTTGGCAGGACGCACCAAACATTTTTGTGGTGGGAGATGATGATCAGGCGATCTATAAATTTCAGGGCGCTAACCTGGGCAACATAAAGGACTTCAGAAGACAGTATAATCCGACCCTGATTGTACTTACTAAAAATTATAGATCCAGTCAGTTGATTTTGAATGCTTCCATGGGCCTCATAGACTTTAATACTGAAAGGATCGTACAAGATGAAAGTTTTGGACTCAATAAAGACCTCCTCGCAATGTCTGATCACAGTTCGCTAGACAGAGACGTAAAGATTAACTCGTATGCGAACATCGTGCATGAGCAAGCAGGTATAGCAGCCAGGATAGAGCAGTATAAAAATGAAGGGAGAGATCTTAGCAAAGTTGCTATTCTTTATCGTAATCATCGCCAGGTTGAAAAATTGGTTGAAGTGTTGGAAGAAAAGAAAATACCCTTGAATATTAAAAGGAGAGTAGATATTCTGAAAATTCCCTTGGTCCGAAATGTACTCAATATATTGACCTATATCAATGCCCAATACCTCAATCAGGGATATACCGACAGGATGCTATTTGAAATCATGCACTACAATTTTTTTAATATAAAATCCAACGACATTTCAAACCTCATATGGCATACAAGAACTCTTGAGACAAATGAAAGTGAAGATGAACATGCGAAGAGAACCCCATTAGGAGCCCTGATTGCGGATCCTGAAAAGTTAGCTCAACTAAACCTGAGTTCGGCTGGGGAGATAACAGACCTTCAAAGATGGATTGACAAGTGGATTGCAGACATTAATGATGTTACGCTACAAGTACTTTTTCAGAATGTGATCAATGAAGGACATATCCTTAAGTACGTACTTTTACATGCCGATAAGAGCTGGTTGCTTCAGGTATTGGGAACCCTATTCGACCTGATCAAAGATGAAATGTCAAAAAAGCCAGACCTCTCTTTAGGGGAGTTTTTACAGATGATTGAAAAAATGAAAGAGCACCAACTACCCCTGGCTATCAATAAAATTGTCTCTGCAGATAATGGTGTCCACTTCTTAACAGCCCATGCATCCAAAGGCCTTGAATTTGAAGAAGTGATTATTCTCGGAACAACTAAAGAACCGTGGGACACAAACCGAAAGAGCAACCGATACTTTTCTTACCCTCCTCAATTAAATGGAGATAATCAATCCAATACTGAAGATGAGCGACGACTGCTCTATGTTGCTATGACTCGCGCAGAAAAATTGCTGGATATTAGTTATAGCCTGGCTAAAGAAGACGGTAAAAAACTTGGCCCTTCTCAATTTGTAGATGAATTGATCGCCAGCACGGACCTTCCCCTAAATCCATTATCTGTTTCTGAGTCCGATGTTGTGGATTTTCAATATAATGTCTTATTAAAGCAAGAAAAGAAAGTTGCGCTCATCGATCATGCACTCATCGATCGAATGTTAGAAGGATATAAATTAAGTGTTACAGGTCTAAACAAATACCTCAAATGTCCGGTGACATTTTATTTTGAAGCTGTCCTAAGAGTGCCTATGGCAAGGACAAAATATCTTGGATTTGGAAGAGCCATCCACTATGCTCTTGAGGTTTTTCACCAGGAATTAAATGAAGATAAAAAACCTGGAGAGCAGAAATTATTAGAATACTTTGATGTTGGAATGACACATCATCGAGCTCATTTTACCAAACAGGAATATCGGGATATGGGCATATATGGGGCACAGGTATTGTCCAAATATTTCAAAAATAACCTGATGCAAACGGATGAAAATATTAAGAGATATGAACTGGAAGTTAAGGTAGACAATGCAGAATTTAGTGGTGTACCGATCAAAGGGGTCTTGGATAGGGTGGCCGTTTTCCCCACGGAAGTAATTGTTACAGATTATAAGACTGGAAATGCAACAAGCCAATACACACGACCAAAATTAGCGGCATCTACCCCTAAGAAGCCTGAAGGAGGGGACTACTGGAGACAGATCGTTTTTTACAAAATTCTTCTCAACAGTGACAGAAAGTATAATTGGGATATGACTACCGGAATAATTGATTTTATTGAACCAGATCGAAAAACAGGTCAATTCACATCAAAGAAATATCAGGTTTCAGAGGAAGACATTAAGATCGTGGGAGATCAGATTCACGACACCTGGGACCGTATTAAGAAACACGATTTTGAAAAAGGATGTGGTGAAAGCGATTGCCAATGGTGTGAGTTTGTAAAGAATGATTATGTTATGAATA
>JAJCYJ010000431.1 GCA_029262975.1 Saprospiraceae bacterium | reverse complement strand
TCATAATCGTCATACCACAGACCGATTGCTGCCAGTACCACGCCACTTACGGCTTGTAATTCAATTCTTGTGACATCATCCTCCAGACGACGACCGTTGGGGAACCCATCCATGTTTGGAATAAATTCGAGGTCTGCCCTTGTGTTAAATGGTGCCACTGTCAAACCTATTGCAGCAGCCTGTATAAGACCCAATGAACTGAAATTTGGATCTACCCTGGAGGTTGCAGGTACCGCCATATTTAAACGTAACATATCTCCACCATTTGGAAGAAAGTTATTTACGAATGGCTTTCCTGCTGCCAGTGGGTTACCTTCTTTACCCGTCGCTAATTGATAAGGCTCTAGATTAGGTACTCCGGTATGAAAAGTAGGCCAAAGATCTACAGATCTTGGCATACCCGGTCCGGGCAACAAAAGTGTGCCAAATACATCGTCATCTAATGCGGTTCCTTTTACAGCATCTGATCCTTTCAATGCAAATAGTCCATCTCCTCCATTCGAAAAATCAAATGCACCTAATGAATTAGTCTGAATGCGCAAAGGAGCCAATGCTGGAATTGCTGGTCCAAATAAATCATCATCCATATACAATGCTAGTTCAGGATTGTAGAAGTACTTGTCTAAGGTCGTCTCAGAAATCTCGTCATATGGAGTAATGCTGTTCCAGTAATCTTTGTCGCCAACAGGTATTACTACTTCGTTAGTCAAAGGCATTCCTAATCTTGATACCTGGATCCAGTCACCATCATAAGTAGGATTGGTTTCTTTACTCAATGTTGTAATTGCTGGTCGACTTGCCGAAGCCCATACACCGATTACATATTCTGAATCAAGAATGTTAGCAGGTTGGGCTGATGAACCACTCTTTTTCAAAGTTGAAATTGGTACTTGAATGGCTATCGTACTTACATTATAACATGCTATACCATCGACGGCATTCCCATCCTGACGAGGAGCATCTCCTAAATCGAAAACACCACCCAGGTCTACAAAAAATGGATCATCAGATGGACCTGCGAAGACACGCTCGCCAGTAGATGCTGTTGTTATTGCAATCTGCCATAACGTCTCGTAGGATGTATTAAGACCTACACCACTTTCGATAGATCTTGGACCAATATTGTTAGGAGGAACAATACCATTCTCAACGATAGTCGTGAATGATTGTCCGCCATCCATGCTTCTTTCAAGTTTGTATGTCGTTTTCTGGTTTTGCTTACCAAGGCGAATATTGAAAAAAGTTGTAGGGTCTTCATTTATAATTGTAAAAGTGAATCTATATGTAACTTCATCACCTGAAACCCCCGGATCATTGTCCACATGAATTTCATATCTTACATTTTCTCCAAAATTGTAATAATTAGGCCCTCCGTGTGGCAATTGGAATGGCACATATGTAGCTATGATTGTAATCATATCCGGGTTGTCTGGACTTTTAAATGCGTACAAATCCACGTTATCTGCTAATGGATCGTTCGCAATCAAAGGTGCTTCTCGATGACTCGAAGCACTGACTGAAGAGACCATCAGCGCCAGTAAAAGCACCGTCATGGTCAGTTTATATATTAATTTGAAATGTTTCATTTTTATAATTTTATTTTCTTTACGTACAAGACTTTTATAATTGGATTAACTATTAAATTGATATTAATTGGTTAGTCCATTGATTGTCTGACTTCAGTTCCGCTCCATGGCATCGCCAAATATGGAAATGAAGAAGAGAAAGCTTTATCATTAGACTCTACACCAGTAGAATAAGTCAGCACTCCTAATAAATCGTCTGTCACTGGACTCGTTGAAGTTGCAGGATCATAATCGTCATACCACAGACCGATCGCAGCTAATACGACACCACTTACTGCCTGTAATTCAATTCTTGTCACATCATCTTCAAGACGACGACCATTTGGAAATCCATCCATATTTGGTATAAATTCTAAGTCCGAATTTGTATTAAAGGGAGCGACGGTTAACCCAATTGCTGCAGCTTGGATAAGTCCCAAAGAACTGAAGTTGATATCATCACGGGGTGTTGCAGGTACAGCCATATTAAGCCGCAACATATCTCCACCGTTAGGTATAAAGTTGTTTACAAATGGTTTTCCAGCTGCTAAAGGATTTCCTTCTTTACCGGTGGCTAACTGATATGGAATAACATTAGGTACACCCGTATGTAAGGTAGGCCACAAATCAACAGATCTGGGCATTCCAGCTCCAGGAAGCAATAATGTTCCGAATACTGCATCATCTAAGGCAGTTCCAGCCACTGCATCAGAACCTTTTAATGCAAAAAGGCCATCGGCTCCATTACTAAAATCAAAAGCACCCAATGAATTGGTCTGAACGCGCAATGCACTAAATGAGGGAACTGCTCCTCCAAAAAGATCATCGTCCATGTACAAAGCCAATTCTGGATTAAAGAAATAGGCATCAAGTGTTGTCTCCGTTATTTCATCATAAGGACTAATTCTATTCCAAAAGTCTTTTTGGCCGATTGGAATAACTGCTTCATTAGTTAAGGGCATGCCTATACGGGATACCTGAATCCAATCTCCAGAATATACTATTTCATTTCCTGATGTAAGGGTCTTCAAAGCAGGGCGACTTGCAGATGCCCAGACTCCGATTACATAGTCCGCATCTAATATATTAGCCGGAGTACCTGCAGCACCTGACTTAAGTAAAGTGCTAATTGGGATTTGCAATGCGATGGAATGGACATTATATGTAGCCAATCCATCACGGTTTAATGCTCCTTGTCGTGGCGTATTTCCTAAATCAAAAATGCCACCAAGATCTACAAAAAACGGATCATCGACCGGCCCGGCAAATACTCTTTCTCCCGTAGAAGACATCGTAATGGCTGATTCAAAAAGATCCTGGTATGTTGTATTCAGCCCCACTTCAGAACTTATAGATCTGGGTCCGATATTATTTGGAGGAACTGGGCCATTTTCGATGATCGTCTGAAAAGACATTCCTCCATTCATACTTCTTTCTAATGTATAAGTAGCTTTAACATTTTGTGCTCCCAATCGAATATTGAAAAATGTAGTTGGATCTTCATTAACATGTGTAAATGTAAGCCTGTAAATAATATCGTCGCCGGGAGTGGCTACATTATTATCGATGTGAATTTCATACCTGACATGTTCGCCAAATGTGTAATAATTTGGTCCACCAAAAGGCAACTCGGCAGGAATGTAATTTGCAATGATTGTGATCGTGTTTGGATCATCCGGACTTCTGAACGCATAGAGGTCAGTGTTGTCGGCAAGGGGGTCGCCTGCGATGAGCGGTGCTTCACGATGACTGGAAGCATTGAGGCCAACACTGTAGATAACTATCCAGATGAGAAGTCCATACCGTAGCATCACGTTTTCAAAAGAGGCTACTGTTTGTAGTTTCAGTTTCATATTTGTGTTAATTTTTGACATGAGGGATCTGTACAAAGTGAGCCCCTCACATCGTTTTTAAATGAATTGAAGAATTGATTTATTAAAGAGAAGATATTTGTTGATTGGAAGCAGTAAGGCCTTTTAATCTGATAAGATCCGGATGTATTGAATTAGTCATTGAAGCAGCAGTTATATACGCTTGTGCTTTTTCTATTTCTCCACCATTGTAAGTTATGTCTGCAAGGATTCGATTTACATCTATATTCTTAGGTCGCTTGGCATATTCTAAAAGTGCATATTTCATAGCCGCATCAGTGTCTTCAAGAAGATTCAGATAGATGTCCGCATATTCTAAATTCATATTGTGCCCATGAACCACATCGTCCTCAAGCATTACAAAAATCTCTTGTACAATTTCTTCTAATTCCGTAGCCCTGCCTGCTTCTTTATATATGTTCGCCAGTTGAACATAGAATCCGACTTCTGGAATTATAGAGATTGCATCTTTAGTGATTATTTCTGAATCTGCAAAGTCCTTCTGATGAAATTTTAGTTCGCCCAATGAAGCGACAGAAAATGGATAATCTTCCCTTTCTGACAAATTCGTTTTAAAAACACTTTCTGCTTTTTCGTTTTCTCCATAGCGCATGTATAATTCGCCAAGTGTTTGCATGGCCCATGCCGTCTCTTCATACCCCGGATATCCAGCTTTAACGGCTAAGGTCATCGCTTCTATAGCTCCATCATAATCTCCGTGGATTTCTCTTAAATACGATACACGAGAATAGGATCTGATATCAGGCTTTATTTGAATCATCATATCAGCAGATTCGACGGCCTTATCATACGCTCCTAACTCTACATAAGCATCTACTAATACGCCATAAGCTTGAGCATTTTTAGAATTTAATGCGACAGCTTTCTGGCCGGTTTCGAGCGCTTTTTCAAATTCGTGTAATGAAAGCTGAACTCCGGCTTTTGTCAATAATGCTCTAAATTTTACATCCGTGGCTAAGGGTTGCGTAGCAAGAATTTGTTCGGTGATGTTTAGAGCAGCAGGATAATAATATCCATGCTCTCCCGTGACCCGGGCCTCTTTAACATATAGTTGAGCTAAATACAATTTTGCCTCAACATCTTTATCGTTTTTATTTAGAGCCTTTATTTGTTGGGCATAAATGTTTTGGACAAAGTCCCACTCTTTACCCAGTTGAATTTTTTCACTTCGTGGCAATAACTGGGGGATTTCGGAAGCTGTTGCATGATTGTCCTTTTTTTGACAAGAGCATAGTAGCGCACAGCTAAAGAGCATTAAAATAAAATACTTGCTGTTTGTAAATAGAGATTTCATATACATGAGTTTTGATTATTACTTATTTGAATGCAAGAAGATTTAGGATATGAAATGATTGTTAAGTTTCATCTTCCGCCTTCATTCGACTTATATACGGGTGGAACATCCTGTTTGGATTTCTTTAACACACTAATTGTTTACATTTTGTTTGAAAGCATGTCATCTGAATGAATTAAATAAATCGTAACACATTGAATTTCAAAGGATAAGATTCCAGACAGCATTAATAGATTTATTTTAAAAATCCATTTCACCACTTGCACCCGTATGTTTTTATGTGAACCCCAGACAGTCATTATGTTTCGAAAATCATCTGAAAGCTCTATTGTATGAAAGGCTGTTTTAAGTTGATTAGAGATTTCAGCTATTATGGAGGTGACAAGGCTTTTGTCACCTCTTTACAAATGAAAATATGTGTCAGTTCAAATACATTTTGTTTCTTGTACTAACTAATATTTGAAATTTTGTCGGACATAGTCACATTACTGAAGAATAGAGAAGAGAAAGGGCTTTCGATGCTCTATGATAAGTATGCTCCAGCGCTCTTGGGAATTATAAAGAGGATTGTAAAGAATACCAATGTCGGGGAAGAAGTCTTACAACAAGCCCTGTTGAAGGTCTGGAATAATGTAGACAGTTATGATGCACAGAAAGGTAATTTTTTTACCTGGATTGCCTCAATAGCTCGAAATACCGCAATTGACCAGGTTAGGTTAAAAGGATATCAAATGAGTAATAATATTGAGACGCTTGATGGCTTAAATGATGCGGACGTCTCTGTTTCTATACCTACAGATGACCTGGATGCTTCTGTTCTTCTCAAATCTCTCGATGAGAAATATAAGGTTGTACTGGATCTTATCTATCTCCAGGGATTTACACAAGCTGATGCAGCTGCTGCATTAAATATACCTTTAGGTACTGTAAAGACTCGATTAAGATCGGCTATCCAGACCTTGAGAAATCACCTCAAAGGTGAGCAAGACCTATTTATAGGCATTTTTATTTTAATTATATTCTTAATGCTCTTATTATGAATGTAAATGAAATAAGAGCCTCCGGATTATTGGAATTGTATGTGGTTGGACAATGTTCATTGGTCGAACGAGAGACAGTTGAGGAAGCTTTAAAATCATTTCCGGAATTAAAAAATGATCTTTATCAAATTGGCGCGGCATTGGAAAATTATGCTCGTCTGAATAGTGTCATGCCATCTGATGGATTAAAAGAAAAAATCCTTGAAGAAGTCCGGGGATCTAAGGGTACACCACCAGAATCATCCCGAAATGTTGAAAATCGATCTGCTTCTGGATTCCAATGGCTTTGTGCCATTCTGGGATTGGCCGTATTAGCACTCGGATATTTACTTTTTATTGCGGAAGCTAACAGAACAAAAATCGAAGAGGAATTTGACTTACTGAAAGTGCAATGTGATTCTACTCAGCAAGCGTCCGATTTGCAATTTGCACAACTCAACAAACTTCAAGATCAAAATAACGAAATACTTCCTATTACTTCCACGGATAAGTATGCCGCATCTGAGCTTTATCTGATTTATAATCTGCAAAGTCAGCAGAACTTTGTACAAGTAAAGAGTTTGCCAAATATCAGTGATCAGCAGAGCTTTCAACTGTGGTCCCTGAAAGACGGGCAGACGCCAATCCCACTAACTGTTTTTCAAGGTGATGAAGGATTTTTTATTCCGGTAGCATTTGAAGAAGACACTACGACCTATGCCATAACGATTGAACCACGGGGAGGCAGAGAAACGCCGACATTGGAAAATTTAATAGGGACAGTTAATGTGCCTGTTTAATTTATGTGGTTTCAACCTCTTTTATGTAAAATAAGTCCGATGCAATTTGGTCAGACAAATACCATTTGGAATGTGTAAGTGTGGCATAATCATTTGTAATTTTAAGTATACCTGATTGTACAAGCGGAATGGATAGGCGCTCAAAATGTTGCTGAATGCCCACATGTAATTTTTTAATTAGATGAAGATTAATACCCCATTTTGTTCTTAAACCTAACATGACTAGTTCATTATAATGATCGGATTGGTCGAGCAACTCTGTGTTTTGTTGATAAGACCCGGAATTGTATTGCTTTATATAATTTGCGTTGTTAGAAACATTCCAACTTCTTTTATTTCCATCGAATGAATGAGCTGAAGGACCAATACCCAGGTATGGAATTCTTTTCCAATAATTAGTATTGTGCATGGCATAATTACCAGGGATGGCATAATTCGAAATCTCGTAGTGATCATATCCTAAAGAAGAAAGGTATCTCGAAGTATAGTAAAATTGTTCTTCTTGTTCTTGGGGCAGGGGTTCATTGAGTTTGTTCTTAAGTTTCCAGTTGGCGAAGACAGTCTGTTCTTCAATAGTAAGATTATAGATAGAAAGATGAGTTAGCTTGTAAGAGGCGATTTTATCGAGATTTGATTTCCAGTCTTCTAAATTACCATCGATTAATCCAAACATTAAGTCAGCTGTAACGGAATGTATTTCAGATTCATTAATCATCCTTAAAGCTTCATGACTTTGCGCAGCGTTATGAGCTCTGTTCATAAACTTCAAATCCTTGTCGGAGAAAGATTGTATGCCAATACTCAATCGATTGATTCCGAGTTTGGACCACGCGGATAATTTTTGCGTGCTAACATCTTCGGGATTAGCCTCTAATGTTATTTCAGCATCTCGGGTCAAAGAATAATTTTTTCTGACGCTGGTCATGATGGCCGTTAATTCTTCTGGAGTCAGTAAGGATGGTGTGCCACCACCAAAATAAAGACTATGAATTTCTCTATCTGCGAATAATTGCTGTTTCAGTTTTAATTCTTCTTGAATGGCCAGGACAAGTGTTCCTTTGTTTTTCAGAGAAGTTGAAAAATGAAAACTGCAATAATGACAAGCCTGACGACAAAAGGGAATATGAATATATATGCCTGCCATTTAAATTGATTAATGATTAAACTTTTCTGATGAATGAAATGCCATCGCGATATGGAAGTATTACAACTTCTACTCTTGAGTCTCTGGATATCTTAACATTAAAGTTATGCATGGCCCTGGTCATTTTGTCCTTTTTATCACTAAGCACCCGTCCTTTCCAGATTACATTATCTGCTATTATTACGCCTCCCGATCTCAATTTATCAATCGTCAGATCATAATATTCTTCATATTCGTATTTGGCGGCGTCAATAAAAATAAAATCAATCTCTTCATCGATTTCAAGAAGAATATCAAGAGCGTTACCGAATAGCATATCTACCTTTTGCTCTATTCCAAGAATGCGTAAGTTGCTTTCAATTAAAGGGCGGAAAAGCATATTTTTTTCTATACTGATAATTCTTCCTCCAGGGACCAGCCCTTCGCTGAGGCAACCAGTGGCATAGGCTGTAAAGGTGCCTATTTCGACTATTAGTGAAGGTTTGATTAGATGACTTATAAAACTGATCATTCTCCCCTGTATGGTGTCCGAAGAATCCAACCTCTTGACAGTATGCAGGTGTGTATTCTTTTCTACCTGATCAAGAGGTTCACCTGCCTGGGAGCTCCAGTCTTCGCAGTACCTACGTAGGAAAACGTCTATATCCAGTCTATGTTCCAAAAAGTAATAGTTTAAGACGAGCCCAAAGATAAACTTTGGCTTGATGCTTTATCTAAGTTAAGGAAATTCATCTCGGCACGAATTTTGGTTTAAGCATCCTAACAATTGGTTTTTTTGGGGTAATAAATTTGATCTCGGCTATACTTGTATAGCCGGGATTTTTTATATAGACCATGTGAGATACACATCATTATGTACATTTAGGCCGAATTGACCATTCCTGCTTGTTTATGGATTTATCAAAACGACAACTTAAAGAGAACAATATCATTGATGCTGCCTTTAAGGTGCTTTCTTTAACCGGCTTCCAAAAAGCTAAAATTGAGGATATTGCCAAGACCGCTGGTATCACTAAGGTCACATTATACAGTTACTTCGACTCGAAAGAAAATTTATATTTAGCTATTATGTATCGAGCGCTTCAGGCATTGACGGAAGTATTTTATACCACTATAGATCAAAATAAGAATGAATCCGGCCTAAAATCTACGAAGGCAATATTTGAATCATTTTTCAATTTTTGTGAAAGAAATTTCCTCTATTCAGAAGCCATTTTAGATTATTTTTCGTTGATCAGTAATTTATCCCGAAACCCAAAAGAGGATAATACCCAAATCACACAAAGTATATACTTTACCCGTATCCAGGACTTACAAAACTTGCCTTTAAAGCTAACAGTAAAAGAAATGGAACGGGGAATTAAGGATGGCAGCATTCGACCCGATATAGATTGTGTCTTGCACACACTTCAGGGATGGACAATGGTGATTGGCTACATCAAGCTATTGTCTGCTACCAGTACTAATGAAGCACCGCTCCTCAACGTAAGTCTAAAATCTCTTAAAACATTGAGTTTGACTTTCGCAGAAAAAGCCCTGGCTTTGTAGCTATCATATCGTTATGGTAGTAGCATTCAATCAGGATAATAGTGAAAGCAGGCAACACCAAATCTTAAATAATTCTTATTGTTGACTTTTTACGGAATCGATGTAAAGATGTCTCTAGAATTTGAATAGCGGGAATATGAATATCTTCCTGAATCCCCAGAGGCCCATAGATAAAAGGTTTTAGGACGGATCTTATCATTTCTGTCAATTGTTGCTTTTCCCGGCATATCTTGATATCTACGAGAGTTGTCTTAAGACTGGGCGGTTTTCAAATACAATATTCGAAGTTTTCAGTTTGTTATAATACTACTTCTTTACCCTAATCGCTTTTCTATAGACAACAACACTACGCTTCAATCACCTTGTCAATCTTGATTTATGAAAGCATTAGAGTCGTTGGTCCTGTTCATTTTCCTTATTTATTTTGGCGCCTGCATAGATGAAAGTCTTGAAGGAGAAGCCACACAAGTGGTTCCAGAAGTGCTCAGTTATCCGAATGTTGATCGCGAGTTATGGACATATTTTCGATCCTTTGAAGATGCCGCAGCGCTTAGAGGATTTAATGTTGATTTGAGTCGTACAAATATAACAGGTGAGATCCGTGAGATTCACGAAGAAAATATAGCAGGGACTTGTTCGTATGGAGGGGGACAGCCTTATAAAGATGTGATTATCGATCTTTCCTTTTGGAATCGGGCGAATAGTCTGTACAGGGAGTATATTGTATTTCACGAATTAGGACATTGTTTTCTTTTCAGATCTCATCATGAGGCATGTTTTGCTAACGGCACCTATGAGAGTATCATGAGAAGCGGCAATGGAAATTGCAGGGACAATTATCGCCTGAGTACAAGAGACTATTATCTTGATGAATTATTGACTCCTCTTGAGCGGCCATAAAAATATGCTGCTTAGTTAATTGGCAGTTATGTAGTAATTTGACTGTTATTCCGATTCATTCGTTCTTCACTGAATAATTGCTATAGCCATTGACTTAACTTCAAATTAATTGTACAGCATGGTTGGTTTCTCGCCAATAATGATCTGAATTGATCTCCTTATTGGCACATGTGACAATTAGATTTCTTGTAACTTTACCCAAAGTAAAGATTTCAATTATGGCTCAGTATGTAAATATAAATCACCTTAAATTTCTTTTAAGAGAAGTGCATGGCATGGAAGAGGTCTTGTCTTTAGAAAGATATCAAGATTATGACTTAGACAGTGTTGACATGTTGCTTGATTCGGTAAAGCAATTTTCAGATCAGGAGCTATATCCCTATTTTGTGGAGATGGATAGGGTAGGAGCCAAATATGAAAATGGTACTATTACGGCACACCCACAAATCAGACAGGTGCTGCAGAAAGCGGGTGCAAATGGTTATATCTGCGCCCATTTTGACTATGCAGATGGAGGGTCCCAAATGCCACATATGGCTTCTATAGCCGCTAACTATATTTCTTCTGCTGCCAATAATTCTGCAATCGGATATATAGGATTAACAGCTGGCGCTGCAGGACTAATTAAAGCCTACGGTACCCGAGAATTATTCGATACGTACGTGCCTAAAATGATGTCAGGAGATTGGGGTGGTACAATGGCGCTTACTGAACCGCAGGCAGGCAGTTCACTTTCAGATATCGTCTCTTCGGCCTCACTAAATGATGATGGGTCATATAATATAAAAGGGCAAAAGATTTTTATTTCAGCCGGTGACCATCAATGCGCCGATAATATAATTCATCTTGTGCTTGCCAGGGTAGATGGGGCTCCTTCAGGTACAAAAGGAATCTCATTATTCGTGGTTCCTAAAAAGCGAATAACAGATGAAGGTTTAGAAGCCAATGATGTGCAGACAGCAGGAGAATTTGAGAAAATGGGGCAAAGAGGATATGTAACGACTCATTTGGTTTTCGGAGAAAATAATGATTGTAAGGGCTGGCTTGTAGGACAGGAAAACAAGGGGCTTAAATACATGTTTAGGATGATGAATGGCGCCAGACTTGAAGTGGGACTTACCGGATCTTCAATTGCCAGTGCGGCATATTATGCGTCTTTACAATATGCAAAAGAACGCCCTCAAGGTCGTAGACTGGATGGCTCGGGAGGAAAAAATGTAGATAGCCCACAGACACTTATCATTAATCATCCCGATGTACGCAGAATGCTCATGTTGCAAAAAGCAGTAGTAGAAGGTTCATCAAGTTTACTTTTGCTTTGTGCGAAATATCTTGATCTTTCTCATTATAGTGATAATGAAGAGGACCGAAATAAATACAATCTACTTCTTGAATTATTAACACCGATAGCCAAAACCTATCCCTCTGAAATGGGACAAACATCTATTAGCAACGGCATGCAGGTACTTGGAGGAGCGGGATTCACAACAGACTTTCCTTTAGAGCAATATTATAGGGACAACAGGATTACAGCTATATATGAGGGGACAACGGGAATTCAATCACTTGATTTGTTGGGCAGAAAAATGACATTGGGCAATGGTGCTGCATTAAAATTATTGATCGAAGAACTAAAGACTACGATTAATTCGGCCAATACATATGATGATCTGAAACCCTACGCTTCGAAGTTTGCGGCGCTCATATCCGATACAGAAAAAGTCCTTACACATCTGATGAGTTTTGCGATGCAAGGCAAATTTGAAAGATTTTTGGCTGATGCCTCTATCTTTATGGAATTCTTCAGCACGATTGTGATCGCCTGGCAATGGTTACAGATGGCCACTGCAGCGAAACAAGCATTGGTCACAGGACAAACGATACGAGCCAGGGAATTTTATGAGGCGCAAATACATACTCTAAAATTCTATTTTAAATATGAGGTTCCTAAAACAAAAGGACACATCGAAACTTTATTAGATTCAGAAGTATTAACAATTGTGGAAGAGGGAAAGGAAATTGCAGCTTTTGCCTGATTCTTATACCTAATTTGGTATTCTACTTTATTTCAACTTTAAAAAAGATATTTTAATGGACGCAACCGCATTAATAGCACAGTTAAATTCAAAAGCCCAAAGCGTGGATCCAATTGGCGGCACACTCAAGTTTGTCGTAGATGATCACATCGTTTTCATCGATGGTACAGGAGACAGCAATGTTGTTTCTCAAAATGATGGAGAAGCCGATTGTACAATCACCACTTCTCTTGACACATTGATGAAATTACAAAGTGGAGATCTAAACCCTATGGGAGCCGTAATGAGTGGAAAGATCAAGATTCAAGGTGATATGAATCTTGCCATGAAGCTTCAGTCGTTGCTTTCTTAAGAAGTTCCTGATCTTTAAACCTGGATTATGCTGTAAGCATTTGTAATACCAGCCTGCTGCTGGCAGGGACATTCCAAAGTATAATCCAGGTTAAAATACAAAAGCTCTCGTCGATGAAAACAAGAGCTTTTAACTTTGGTTAAAGTTCTGTTATGCTTCTTATTAGTTGGGGTGGTAATACAGATGTAGGAGTCTTCCTGCACTTAATTCTTTGTTTCGGTCTGCCTTAATTCCCAGGTAAGGGAATAACACAGCGAGTTCTTCCGACAATAGCGTCGTGTCGTTATCAACGACTAATTCTGGATGTGACAAGAAAACTTTAGCGAATAATTTGTCAGTTAAGTCTTTGGCTTTCAGGGTATTATGACAAATATTCAAGGTGTGTTTGTACACCCAGTCAAAATGGCTGCGATAAAATTTATCCCAGGCATTTATGGAATTGCCTATCACTTCAGTATATGTGTCGTCGGTCATTGTACCGAGGTTTAATCTATTAACAATATGAACGTCTGTGTTGTTCCGTTTGTATCACCCGTACATACTTCAATAATTACGCCAAATAAGGATATTTGGTTGGTATTTTTTATAAGGGTAAACCTCAGGGTGGTTAAATCAAGTCTCAAATGTTTTGACGAGCTCTATCCTTCTTAGGGTTTTCTGGACAAGTATTCGACTGAAGTTACAAGCTTCAGACTGAGAAGTTCGGGTGGTCGAAGCAAACATTCATTTGGCATGCTTTCGCTTCCAATTATCATATTGCATTATTTGTAAATTTGTTTTTGTAGCGATAAGAAAAATTGATGCTTTATAAATCATCAATTGGAAAAAAAACAGGAAGACGTTTCGTCGTGGAATAGATCTCAAAATGAATAATCTGGCTTCAACTTCTCATTGTTTCAATAATATAATACCTCCCACTATTTCCCAAATCGCAAAGACTGAAAAGCCACTTATAAACATAGTGCTCAGCCCAGGTACGTGCTTGAAAGCAGGAATAAATGCAATACTTCCCATGGCAGCAAAAAAGCCAGCTATTGCACCAGTGATTAGAAACCATCTGGGGAATTGATCTTGCTTTAAGTTCAGTAATAACAAGATGGCAATTCCTAAGAAAGATAATAAGTCTCCACTTAACCAAAACATGTCTTGAAGCCCTATAGTTGATTTAACAATATATTCAAAAGTTATTTGTTGCACCGGAAGCATGTCGTGATGAATCGGTGCATAAAAATATGTTAGTGCCAAATGAAATAAATACCCTACCAAAATGAAAGAGAGTCCTATGATAATGATAACAAGTAGTATTCGGGAAATTTCTGCATATGCCTGAACTCCTTTATAAAATACGTAAATCAACGGTATAATTAGAATAGTTGCGATGAAACCGGGCCAGCCATAAATCAGCATCATTGCATGTGAATCATTCATATTCTGAGTGAAAGCTAAAACATCGTCCAGGGGTGTTGCTAAATAAGACTGCATACCAATTATTGAAACGATGAATAGAAGCGCAGAAGTGATACCTGCTACACCTGCATAGTAATTGAATTGTGAGCTTTTCATAATATTTGATTTTTGTGATGAATATTGATTTTATGTTGCTTAGAGTTTTCAATTAATGGAAGGTTGGCTTTACTCCATTCTAAGAGACCTCCTGCAAATCGCCATATATTTCTATATCCGTTTCGCTCCAGCTGCTGGTAAGCATAATAACTTGCCAAACAAGATTGATCTGAACAATAGACTATGATTTCACAGTCATGGGGTAGGACTACTTTCGCAGCTTCAATATTCCAAATGTTCAATGAGTTTGGAATGTGGCATTTAGCATATGAGTCCGGTCCAAGAGTCATCACAAGTTTGACATCAGGATTTACTTCGATCCTGTTTTTAACTTGATACGCTGATAATGTTTTCATTGATAAATTTTTAAAATGTAATTGATATTACAAATCAAATCCACAAGCTGTTAGAAGGAAAGCCACTTCTGAATAAACCCGGGAATTGAATGATTGAATCGGAGATTTTTGATATCCTCATGAAATAAATCAGTTTGAAATCCTGGGATATCCCTGTTTATTGGACATTCTGAAAGGATCTGGTAATAATGCGACTCCTGCGTAGGGGGACGTTCCCGATTTGATCACGGTTTATCCCGATTAGAACATTTCTGAGTTTTATCAAGACCAATGTTGGGTGCATATTTATATCGATTTCAAACTCAAAAAAAATATGTGACATGACAAGACTTAGCATTTCTATAATAATCTCAATATTAATTTCCGGAGCTTATATTCCAATTATGGGTCAAAATGAAGCCCCTTCTGGATCTAACTTAATAAATCTTAGGGTAAAAAACATTAAGTCAGATAAGGGCACGCTCATGGTAGCCATTTATAAAAATGCAGAGACTTTTCTGGGAGAGCAGGTATTAATGGGAATCACAGAGAAGGTAACTCAAACGGGCATAATGGAGCTTAAGATTACTGGCTTATCAAAAGGGTATTATGCGATTAGTATTTTTCACGATGAAAATGATAATGGAGAATTGGACACTAAAATATTTCGATTACCAAAAGAACCTTATGGATTCTCAAATAATATAAAAGCGAAATTCGGCCCTCCGTCATTTGAGAAAGCAAAGTTTGAAGTATCAGGGGTCAATCAAACCATCGAAATAAATATGAGATAACTGAACGATTTCTCACTAACTATTACTTCACTAATAATTACACGATGATAGTTACCTTAATCAAGATCCTTTCTGGAATTATCGTAAGCATTACACTTTTTGTCCTATGGCAGCTTCACATTAGCCGCACGATTATCCAGACATCGGCCACAACTCCTGGCAAAGAAACCGCATATATCGTCAGCTATCCTGGCTATCACAATAGCCTTGTCATGAATGGTGAGCATGGATGGAAAGAATTCTCTTATGGAGACTGGGATGTCTATGGAAGATCCTTTATTACACTTTGGACCGGATTTAAATCTATGGGATTTCCAACTCAAGGGGCTTTAGGTTTTCAAAAAATCCAATGGGATGGAAATGAGATAGAGATGCTCTCTTCTCTTTTAGGATCACTGGATATAATAAGTATTCCTGTTGAAGGAGAAAAGGCCTCAGAGCTGTACAAAAATTTAGAAACGCATATCGAGCAGCGATCCTCTATCGGAATTTATAATTCTGAAAACAACCTGTTCTTTGTAACACACCCGCACAAGTATATCGCCTGGCATACTTGCAATAATATGCTAATCGAATGGCTAAATGCTTTGGGCCTTAGAACAAGTGGACCAGGCTGGGCTGGTAATTTTGTAATTAAAACGATGCGATAAACTGTATCTCTAAAAAACAAGAAATTATGTGTCAACAATGTAAAAAGCCAAGTTTTAAAAGTAGATTCTTCGCTGACTTTATGTCCAGGGAAAATGAATCTTCCTATAATCAGTACAAAGACAAAAAAGAACAACTCTTTAAAGATATAAAGGGTAAAGTTCTTGAAATAGGACCTGGAACGGGCGTAAATCTTCGGTTCCTTGGGAAGCAGGTTCAATGGACGGGGATTGAACCAAATGTTGCCATGCATCAGCACCTTAAGGATGAGGCTCATCGTCTAGGTCTTGCTATTGAGTTATACAACGACTTTGCAGAAAGCACAACATTGCCAGCTGAGAGTATGGACTATGTGATCAGTACGATTGTACTGTGTTCAGTCAAGAATGTATCATCCACACTATCCGAGATTAAAAGGATACTTAAACCAACCGGCAAATTTATTTTTTTGGAACACGAGGCAGATAAGAGTTGGACCTTCCGATGGATAATTCAAAAAATTGTTCCCTTCACACCATGGCGTTATTTCTCTGATGGTTGCACTCCTGGCAGGGAACTAGGGAAAGCTATAATGGGCGCCGGTTTTGAAAAAGTCGTGTATCAAAAGTATATGCAGCAAGGCGAGGGTCTCATTCTTGCGATAAATAGGCCACATCTTTATGGTTGGGCGCAGAAGTAATGATAATAAACAGACGAGCATTTATAATCGGGTTTTCCAATCAGGTACATGGCTTGATATAATTCACGATATTAGGGCAGCGGTCCTTCAGTGCTTCCTTATGGAGATGAAAATAAATAGAAACCTGATAACAATCTTCGCTTTAGCAGGAACCTTACCCCCAATAGTATTTAGAATCATCGGTTGGTATCATGGGCAACTGATGAGCTCTTGGTCAACATTTGCTTTAAGCATTTTCACATCTGTAATAACGACAGTGATTATCTCATGTGGCGTGGTAAGTGTGCTCATTTATTTACAAAGAAAATTTCCATGGGGAACTAGTGCTTTTAAACGGTTATTCCTGGAAATATTGCTGACAACCATAACCGCCTGCGGATTGATTGTTATCCTGACAATTCTCATGCTTCCCATAGCTCCTAAAGAAGACCTTCGACGTACCATATTTGAATACATTATTGTTGCACTTATCATGAACTTCATACTTGTTGCTATAACCGAAGGGATCTTCTTTTATCGTCAATGGAAGCACTCCGTTGTTGAGGTAGAAAGATTTAAAGGAGAAAGTATACATGCACAATTAGAAAGCCTGAGAAGTCAAGTAAATCCACATTTTTTATTCAATAGTCTTAATACTCTTTCGGGATTAATAGACCATGATAAGGAGTTGTCAAAAGAATTTATCGACGACTTATCCACGGTCTACAGATATGTGTTAGAAAACAAAAATGAGGAAGTAGTGCCTATCAGGACTGAATTAGAATTCATAGAGGCGTTCGCTCAATTACTAATCGTCAGACATGGACGAAGTATTGTGTTTGATATCAATATATCATCCCAGCTCATGGAAAAAACTTTACCTCCGATGGCACTCCAGCTATTGGTGGAAAACGCTGTTAAACACAATGTTGCCTCTAAAAAGAAACCATTGAAAATAGAGATCTTAAGTCAAGATGAATGGCTTGTCGTTAGAAATAATCTTCAAAGAAAGAAGAACATGGATTCTACTGGTCTGGGGTTAAATAATATTAAGAGCAGATACAAATATTTGTCAAATAAGCAGATTCAAATAAATGAATCCGATGATTTCTTCGAAGTCAAAATTCCAATCATTACATACACAAAACAGAAAGAATGAGGGCTTTAATTATAGAAGATGAACAAATTGCAGTTGATAGACTGATGAAACTTATTCATCAATGTGACCCTACAATTAATATCGTCGAAGAGCTCGATACTGTTGAAGATGCTGTGGAGTGGTTTACACTAAATGATCCCCCGGATTTGCTTTTTCTCGATATCCATCTCTCTGATGGTTCCAGCTTTGAAATATTTGATCAGATCGAAATTAAGTGCCCCATCATCTTTACTACCGCATATGATCAATATGCTATCAAAGCTTTTAAAACTAAAAGTGTTGACTATCTACTCAAACCGATAAAACTAAAAGACCTCAAGGCTGCGCTAACCAAGTATCATGAAGTCTATAATAAAAGCTCCTTTAAGGAGGTGGCTTCAGAAATGCACTTACTTTCAGGCTTAATCAAAGGGCTTCAAAAAGAATATAAAAGCCGATTCTTAGTAAAGTTGGGAAAGACCATAACAACTGTACCAATAGCAGATGTTGCATATTTTGTTTTTGAGGATCGAACAGTCCTTCTTACCACGATTCATAATAAACGTTATCCTGTCAATTTCACACTTGATGAATTAGAGGGATTGCTTGACTCAATATCTTTCATCAGAGCCAACCGACAATTTATTATCAGTATCAATGCCATCAAAAAAATTCATCCCTGGTTCAAAGGAAGACTGAAGTTAGATTTGTCACCACCCCAGAATATTAACCTTGTAATTAGTGCGGAAAAGACTAAAGGGTTCAAGGAATGGTTAGATGGGTAATGACAGATTTTTGGCTCGAATTCGTAAACATCAGTTTTGTCGAAGAAACTTGCCTTTGTGGTCACTGGGATACCTGCCTTCTCGATGGTGTCTCAAGGGCAGTCGGGTTGATAGTGCTGTAGATCAGTAATTGGAAGGAGTGGATAAGAGAGGAAGCCCTCCTAAAAATCTTTCCTTGAAGAACAAGTAATATTATATCCTCCTTATTCTTTACACTGCAATTGGCCGTCTCATAAAAAGAAGGAAAAGTGTTACACTCTGAAATGTCCCCATTCTCTATTGGAGTTGGACAAATTAGAAATAGCAATGTAGAAAGCATCATGGCTTAAGTTATTTTGACTTTTCTTAATTATCTTAATGCATTAAATCCTAAGTTATGAAGACTCAAATTACTTACTTCCTTATACTGTTTGTTCTTTTCAAAACCAATACTGTCATTGCTCAGCAATATCATCTGGATGTAGAAGGAGATGTTAAGGTTAGGGGAAATCT
>JAJCYJ010000430.1 GCA_029262975.1 Saprospiraceae bacterium | reverse complement strand
GGCTGTATTGATAATCATATCATTATTAATATCTCTGTATGGAGATATGTCAAAAGTGACCTTTTCCGAGATTCCGGTCTTCAAGGTTAATTTTTACCTTATGGGTCAGTCTGAAGTAGATAGCAGAATAACAGTTCAGATCGGAGAAAACATCGAATATCTCAACCAGGAATTCGAAGGGAGGGTAAAATTTGAATTGAATGAATTGGTCATGGATCATAATCAAGCATTTATACCGGATCTTCATGAAGATCATATTCTCAGAAATCGCGAGCGTGTCAACGCGCTAATAGATCCTGTAGAAATTCCAGGCGCCATTAATATCTACCTTTTTGATACCTACTCTATTAATGATGGGTTAAGTGCAATGATGGGTTTTACCCCAATATTAAGCATCGAACATAACAATTACAAAAGGACTTCACCACAATTTGATCGAGTATACATTTCGTATCTCGGACTGAGAGATAAGAGTACAATCGTGCATGAAATGGGTCACTTTTTGGGCTTAAGTCATCCATGGGAAATGAATGACGTAGATCAGAATTTAATGGGTCTGGATAACCCTGAAGCAGAAAGGAATCACATGACTTATAATGCTGATGTAAATCATTTTAATAACGAGCAATTAGATCGAATGCAACACTTTGCATTAAGTTTCAGACATTATCTCTTAAGTCGTGTCGAAAGACAATATGATGTTATTCCTTCGCCCTATTCGTGGTCGACGACGATAAATAAGATTCATTAGTCTAAGAATTACTGACAAGGAGTATAGCTCGGTGTAAATTGTAGTTATTAACAATAAATAAAATCATTACACATGACAGACTTGCTACGAGCGCTCGCTGAACCACAGTTGATATGGGTATTAATTCCATTGGCCGCTATCATAGGTTCCTTTGTACACAAAGGCCTTAAAATGCATTATGAACACAAAGAACGTATGGCCAGGTTAGAATTTGGCGAAGAAACAGAGGCTGATTTTGAATAAATATTTCAGTGGATCTATCGATTTCGGCCAAGTGCCTCATGACTTGTGACCCATTCATCGGACATAACCGCCGCACTCAATGACAAGTCTCCAGCTAATACAACTGCGGCCATTATTTCGGCCAATTTATTCACTCTATTTGCGCCGAAACAGTCGATCATTTCAAGACACTCCCTTTGTGTCGGAAGACCTGTACCGCCTCCATATGTCGCAACTATTAATGATGGAATTGTGGCAGAAAAATAGTAATCTCCATTTTCGGCTACTTCGGCATGAACGATAGCTGCGGAAGATTCGGCTATATTAGCTACATCCTGACCCATAGCTATAAACATTGCGGTTAGACCATTAGCAGCATGAGCACCATTATTTACTGATCCTCCCATTATCGCTCCCACATTGGATACCTGTCGCTGATAATGCAGTGTGCGCGCGTCCGTACGCATCGCTTTGACAATATAATCATTTGGAATAGTTACTTCTGCCACTACTCGTTTACCGCGGGTGTGGAGGTAATTGATATACGAATGTTTTTTGTCTGTATCCAGGTTACCTGCTAACGAAAACCATTCTAATCCTTCACTTTGCTGTGACAAGATCCACTGACAAGCCGCTCTTGTCGCTTTTGTAACCATATTTTGTCCAGCCGCATCACCACATATATAGTTGAATCTGAGCCACCTCATTTTGCTTGCGGCAAATTGTTCGATACTGATTAATCGACCGACAGAGGTGGTTGCTTCAGATAACTCCTTTAGCTTGTCAAAATTAGCTTTGATCCACAAACCAAAATCCCTGGCTCTCCCTGCATCATCAAAAACAAAAACCGGAGCCCTGTTCATTTTGTCCTCTATTACATGAGTTGTTATTCCGCCGGCAGCTCTCGTTAACTTCATACCGCGATTATAACTGGCCACCAATGTACCTTCAGTAGTGGCTAAGGGTATAAAAAAATCCCCTTGGGCATGTTCTCCATTGACTCGTATCGGGCCGGCTATTCCAATGGGTATCTGGGCCACACCCATAAAATGTTCAATATTACCGGCATAGACTTCCGGATCGCCACTGAAATGGCCGACATGATTCAGTTCTTTTTTGGATAACTCCTTTATAAAGTCACGTCTCTGATCCGCCATTTGATCAGTATAATCATTGCTATTCGATCGAGGTATTTTCATATTGTCCCAATATAATATCTATCATTTTGTATTCATCAGCTATAACATTAATTAATTGTACAAATCCTTTTGAATCATTCTTTACTCATTCCCTCATTTTTATATCAGAAATTCTTTAAATCTCTACTCCATTTATAGTAATACCCTTTCTATCCTATACCGATAATTCTAATTTTCTTAACTTCCCATTTGTGAATTTATCCATTTGGCAAATAGCAAAGGAGTACGCCCTTCTCACCAGGGAGATAATTTTTCTAACTGGAAGGGCAGGAACCGGCAAGACCACCTTGCTAAAGGAAATATTAAAAGAGACTTCCAAAAAAACAGCTGTTGTGGCCCCAACTGGTGTGGCAGCTATCAATGCCAGTGGCATGACTATTCATTCTTTTTTTCAATTGCCTCTGACTGGATTCATTCCTACTAATGATCCCTGTGATCCCGCCTTATTTACAAATAGAGGCACCCTTGCAGCCACTCAAAAGATTAACAGGGAGAGAATACAAGTACTTCTGGAACTCGAATTTTTGGTCATTGATGAGATAAGCATGGTTAGGGCGGATTTGCTGGACGCAATTGATGCTGTTCTCTGCCGGGTAAGAAAGAGTAATTTGCCATTTGGAGGAGTACAAGTAATGGTGATTGGCGACCTTTTCCAACTTTCTCCTGTCGTCAAGAATGAAAGTTTCAGGGTTCTGGCAAATTATTATAAAAGCCAATATTTTTTTGATTCAAGAGTATGGTCCCGATCAGAATCAATAACTCTTGAGCTAACTAAAATTTACAGACAAGAAGATGAAAATTTTATTAATGTCCTTAACAATGTTAGAATTGGGATCAAGAATGAGCACGATTTAGAGTTATTAAATATTAGATGTACCAACACAGATAAATTAGAAAATGTTATAACACTTACAACTCATAATGCCAAAGCAAATATTATTAACAATCGTGAGCTTGCTGCTCTTAGTTCAGAAAACTACAATTTGCAAGCTGCTATAAACGGAAAATTCTCACCTACCTCTTTTCCGGTAAAAGAAAATATTAAATTAAAGAAGGGGTGTCAGGTTATGTTTGTAAGAAATCATCCGGAAGGAGAGTATTATAATGGCAAGATTGGAAAAGTCGTTGGCAAAGAATCCGAAAAAATAACTATAAAATGTTCCGATGAAAAGGGGACTATTTCAGTTCAGCCCACTGAATGGAAGAATGTAAAATATACAGTTGACAAAAAGACTAAAGAAGTCTTTAAAGAGGATATTGGAAGTTTTATTCAATATCCACTCAAACTTGCATGGGCAGTTACAGTACACAAGAGTCAGGGACTTACATTTGACGAATTAATCCTTGATCTCGCTGACACATTTGCACCTGGGCAATTATACGTCGCTCTTAGCAGGGCCACTCATATAGAAGGACTTTTCCTCTTAAAGCCTATTAAGCCAGAAAACATTATAACCGATGAACGAATTATAAATTACTATAAAGAAAATGCCCGGACACAACTGTCAACCGAACATTTGTCAAAAGCAAAAGCTGCATATGAGGATATCAAAATAACGGAATATTGGAGATTCAATAAAATCATATCCTATACAGAGCTTTGGATAGAAACTATTGAAGAAGGAAACATTCCTAATGACGATCAGGTTTTAAAGATAGCGAATGACATTCACCATGTGTTACTTGATCTCGATCAAGTTGGAATGAGATTTCAATCCCAACTAGTTTCGCTCACTCAGGATTATAAAACGGATGACTCGGTTCTGGATGCTATCTTCGATAGGTGCAAAAAAGGAATCTTATATTTTACGGGACAATTATATGAAAAGGTTATTACTAATTTAGAAAAACACTATAAGCAGTATAAATTAAAATCGAGGATAAAAAGATATTTACCTGTCGTCGAATCTTTAATTGATGACCTGTGGTTTAAAATGAGTGAATTGTATGAAATGCAATATCGGTCTATCGATTTACACAGTGAGCAACCAACTTATCAAAAAGTAAAACTTTTTGATCCGGATCAAAAGAAACCAGGGAAAGGAGCTACTTATAAAGTGTCTTTGGAATTGTTAAATGAAAACAATTCTATTGAAGATATAGCTAAAATAAGATCTTTAGCGATAGGTACTATTCAAAGTCATATGAATAGATTATTAAAGGAGGATAAAATTTCACTGGATCAAATAATGCATCATGAAAGACAGAATAAAATAATCCCATATTTTAAAAAAAATCCCGAAAGCAATATCACTGAAATCAAGGGGTTTATTCCTTTTGAAACAGATTATGGAGAATTAAGATGGATACAAACTTATCTTCAGAAATTGAACGACTAAAAAAGCCCGAAGAATCTCCGGGCTACTATAAATTTCTTTTAGATTTAAATTCTTTATTAGAAAACAGGGCAATACACGCCTCTAGAACTATTACCGCATATCAGATAAGTAAGAGATAATTCGAATGAACCATTTCCAGCGGCAGCTGCACTCAATTGAGATACATTATAATCATAACTAAATCCGATTCCATAGCGGTCAAGCTCAAATCTACTTACCAGAATTATAGCATCAGAATGTAATCCTCCATCTACTTTATTACCTACACGATACCAGGCACCAATTTGAAAAAATTGTCCAAGTTGTTCCGTACTGTTTCTTGCAACGGGACCCATTTTTAATCTTACGCTTGCTCCGGCATTAACTTCTTTATGAGGGCCCTGGGCCATAAAAATAAAATCTGGTTTTATACTTATTTTGTTGTTTAGTGGATATTCTCCACCTGCATGAACTGTTAATCTGCTATAAAGACTTTCTTGTCTTCCTAAAAATGAAACATTGGCTTGATTGATATGATGAAGTGCAACCCCACCATATAAGCTTTTACGTTCACCAAAGTTACTGAACCAAATGAGGCCTCCGGAAAAATCTGCGAATAAAAACTCTGCATTAGGTATGGGTTCTGATGTACCTTGAGAAGGATCAAATTGACCATTGGATACCTGGGTAGGCCATCTTAAATCTGAAGTGTTCACTCTTCTTTGTGTCATGCCAGCATCTGCACCTACAGATAGATAATGACCGATATTTCTACGGCCACCAATCTTTTTAGTATATGCAAATGATAATCTTGCCTGGCGTGTTCCAAACTTTGTGCTTCCTGCGACATCACCCCAAAGTGTTCCACCGACGCCAAAATAATCATCACGTCCAACAGCTAATTTTCGATCATAAGAAGCCGAATAAGTATTGTATGCATTTGCTCCAATTACGCCAGCCCATTGATTTCGATAATTGACTACTGCTCGTTGATCGCAGTTAATTACTCCCGTCATGGCAGGATTGAGGTTAAGAGGGGACATATAGAATTGTGAAAAATGAATGTCTTGAGCATTCACCTTAACAGTGATGCACAAAAACAACCCCACTAGAGCAAAAAGTAATGTTCTTCTCATGGTTTTTTGGTTTTATCGGGGGGAGTCTTCTACGCTATATAGAATTACTATCATAAATTACTATTTTCATGCCAATACTTAACAGACAAAATTAATATGTATGGTACTTGACACATTTCACTTAAAAAGTACGATAAAAGAGTTAAATCGCATAAAGTCTTAGTTAAACGAGCCTTATCTGTCAATATTATTTTCGGCTCATCTTAAGTCATATACATCTATGAGATTCCGAACAGAGCTTAATCTCCAGCCCTCAAGTGTAAAGATATGTCATAAGGACTCAATAATATTGATGGGATCTTGTTTTTCAACATCAATCGGTGAAAAACTTAAACAGTACAAATATCAGGCCCTGGTAAACCCTTATGGAATCCTTTACCACCCACTTCCCATTTTAAATAATCTAAAAGTCCTTTCCAAATCAGAGGAATTACAAATCGATAAGATAATTGAATTGGATGGAGCTTTTGTGCACTATGATTTCCACAGTCAAGTTAAAGGAAGGTCAAGAGAAAAATTGAATTCAATTATTCGTGCGCGACACCTGCAATTAAGGAATGAATTGGCAAAAGCATCATTTCTGTTTTTAACGCTTGGAACAGCCTATCACTTTTATCATCTGCCCGGCCAATTCGTTGTAGGTAATTGTCACAAACAGACCAAAACTCTTTTCGAAAGAAGGCTTTCTCCTGTTTCTGAAGTTGTAGACCATTTGAATGAAATGGTAACCTTGATACAAAGCCACAATGAACACGTACATATAATTTTTACGGTTAGTCCTGTCAGACATATCAGAGATGGAATTATTAATAGTAACAGAAGTAAGGCTCATCTTATATCCGCTATCCATGAAGTGATTGATGGTACGCCCAAAGTGCATTATTTCCCGGCATACGAACTCCTCCTGGACGACTTAAGGGATTACAGATATTTTGAAAAAGATCTGATCCATCCAAATAGTCAGGCGATCGAATATATTTGGGATAAGTTGGAGGTTAGCTACATGTCTACATCAACCATAGCTATAAACAACAAAGTAAAAAAGCTGGTCAATTCGCTTAATCATAGACCTTTTAATCCACAATCAATTGCTCACAAGGATTTCCTTCGAAAACTAATTGTCGACATAGAGAATCTCAGTGCATTGCACAATCTCAATTTTGACACAGAGCTGAATACTCTTAAAGCGTCTATGATCAATAATTGATCATAAAAATCCTTATTCCACACTATACAATTTTTATCGTCCGCCGTGCTTGAGTTAGATCAAATTTATCCTGATTGACGTCAACATCGATTAAATTAATGCCAGGAGTATTGCCTTTCTTCAATGCTCCGAGATGCTCATAACCAAGAGCCCTTGCACCATTAATAGTTCCCCATTTGATAATGTCAAGATCATCGAGATGAGATTGATACTTCTTAATTGTTTTCATCTCTTCAAATATGGATAAACCCCAGTTAGAACTTAAACTATCCGTTCCGATGCATACATAGTCATAACAATCTTCAAAATTCTTATACTTGGGTAGTGCATTTTCTATATAAAGATTTGCATTCGGGCAGGTTACCCAATAGGTCTCGTTATTCCATGCTCTTGCCAACTTAACATCCGCTTTTGTCGTCCTGGTATTGTGCACCATCAAGGTTTTAAAACTAGGGTTTAAATGATGTAGCGTGTATTGAATAGAATGTCCATTAATGGGTTTGAAATTTTGAACAGGAATGCCAAAAGAATCAAAGAACTCAAGAAAATCACCAGTTTTATTTTTAAAAAACTGATTTTCCGCTTCTAATTCTTGATTGTGTATGGATACAGAATCTCCTGATTGATTCATTTCATTCACATACTTGAAAAGGGATGGTGAAACAGAATAAGGAGCATGGGGTACATAAGATTTTTTATTGTTATTGTGTTGGGACTGGCTTGCAAAGACTTTCGAATATTGTGCAAAAGTTTGCTCCGCATTATTATCCTGAAGAAAGTCAAACATTTCAACAAATGTGTAATAATGCATTTTCGATATACTCTTTACTGATGCGGTATCTGATTTATTGGATATATCCCCAACAGCGACAATGCCATTTTCATACATTTCCCGATCGGCTTGTACTATCTTATCATCAATTTCTTCCTGAGGAAAATCTCTTAAACTGACGACACCTTTTATAAAGGGTATTAATCCGGTCCCTGTTGGAATGACCCCTTTTAAATGAGATAATTCGAGATGGCAATGTGCATTAATGTAACCGGGAATGAGTACTCCTCTATAATGTTGAATATCCCCTACACCATGCTTGTTGTCCAATATCTCAACGATGGATCCGGTTGTTTCGTCAAATATAAGAACTGCCTTCTGTAATGGCCTGCCGGTATTCGTAATGATGAGATCAGCTGAAATCTTTCGCATGTACAAAAGTAAAAAGTATTAGAAAAGTATTATCTGAGCAGAATCTTGGAGATCCATTCTGCATTACTTTTGGAGATGGCATTAAGCGCGTGATCCGCCTTTTTTGCAAAGCGATGCAAGTTTTTCGTCATCCTGCAAAATTCGCTACTTTCTGGACATTTGGGCATGACGGCATTAACTTCATTCAGGAGCCCTAGCAATGGATCGAGTTCTTTCTTCTTGCGTTCAGCTATAATTATTTTGAAAATCTTACTCAGGTCTTTTTCGGCTTTATAATAATCTTTTCTTTCACCTGGTTTATATACTTTTTCAATAAGCAGCCAGCCTTCCAAGGCTCTCAAATTCATATTGACATTCCCCCTGGACATACAAAGTTTGGCCATCAAATCATCAGCACACATATCGTCCTTAGTAACGAGAAGAAGAGCATGAATCTGCCCCATCGCCCGATTGACTCCCCAGTTAGTACTCAGTTTCCCCCACTCATGGATAAACTTTCCTTGTGCTGAATCTAAATCCATTAATATTCGGTTATTGATTGCATCCTAAGTAATAAAGACTGAATTGATCTGCTTTGTTCAATTATCAAGATAAAATTATCAGAATATCTCGGTATGGTAATATATACTATTCTTCCTAATACTTAAGGATTCGAACGTCCTGAATTAAATCCCCCTGGTATATTTTATGGACGATATCCATGCCAGACGTTACCTTTCCAAATATTGTATACCTGCCATCAAGATGAGGTGTCGGAGC
This sequence comes from Saprospiraceae bacterium, assembly GCA_029262975.1. Lineage (GTDB taxonomy): Bacteria > Bacteroidota > Bacteroidia > Chitinophagales > Saprospiraceae > JAJRXG01. Next base: position 2,300 of record JAJCYJ010000430.1, on the reverse strand, counting down.
ATGGGTAATAAACCATTGTGTCCCTTCAGTGTCTTTACCTGCTGAAGCCATCCCTACATACCCTTCTGCATCATAATATTTCGGTCCTAATTCGGATCTTATCGTGTAATCAAGACTTCCATATCCATCCCCTCTTGGACATCCAGCCTGAATGACAAAACTGGGTACCACCCGGTGTATTGTTTTACCATCAAAGAAGTTAGACTGTGCAAGACTCACAAAATTAGAAACACTGCCGGGTGCATGATTTTTAAAAAGTTTTACTTCTATCTGACCCTTAGTCGTAATTATGTAGGCACGAGAGGAGTCCGTCAATCCTGTCAGGTTGGACCAATCGATCGGATGATTAAAACTCGGAAGATCAATAACATAAGTAGTATCTTCAAGATAATTTAAAGAGAGAAGGCATTCTTTTCTGGCTTCATAATCTTTCAGGAGATCAAGTTTTCTCATCGCTGAACGAATCAAAAGATTTAGTCCAACAACTTGTTTAAAACCACAGTTCTCATTCCGCACTAAGTTGGCTATAGCGGATATTGATCCCGGATCTCCCGACTTGAGCAGTTTCGAAAGTTCATTTACCACCCTCTCTCGCAACGCATCATAAGTGGATGGTCTTCTATAAATTTGAAGGGTTTTAGGATTCGTCATTAAAGTCAATAAGCTATTAATCGATGTGGTTCTAACTAAGTGGTTGGGGGATCCTAACCCATTATTTATTATTAAAAGTAAATTAGCCGGATCCAGGGACAATGCATTAATATAAGCAGCCTGCTCAATATCGATAGTTGCATTGCGAAATGCTACTGAAATTTCGTCATTTACAATCTTTCTTGTATTGATGAACCGAGATGGGAGCACATTCAAAGCAATAGAATAAAGCTTCGCTTTCCTTTGATTATTAGTTGCTTTTCGGGCTTTGTCCAGGAAGAAAGCAGCTTCTTGTCTGGGTGCATTATTTTGCAGAAGGGTTGCAGATAAATTAAAAATATGATCATTTTCACTTTCCAATAGACCTATGACCGTGTCGCGATATATGGCATAATCATAACTACCTATATTTCTAATAATATTACTTTGTACCCGATAATCCGTCTCCGAAGAAAGCAAATTAAGAACTACGGGTATTTGTGCTGTTTGTCCTCTGCTGGCTACAGCTCCAGAAAGGGCAATCCTTATATCCTCATTCTCTTCAAACTTTAATACATCTGAAAGTTTATCCAACGAATTATTTATATCAAGGCCAGGATTCCTTGCAAGATATTGTGCTGCCATAAGTCGGACCGATTGAGGCATCCGTTGATCTGTGACCCTTTCAATCATTATTTTCGTCCCCTTTGGGCTATAGATATTTCTAAGACCATAACGGTAAATTGCCCTGGCTTGTCCCAGTAACAAATGATGATCAGAAGATCTGTAAGTTGAAACTTCTGATATCAGATCTAATGTTTGCTGATCTCCACACTTACCTATGGCTTCAAGTATGGTACCCCTGGTTAAAGTATTATAATTGGCAGTATCCTGAAGTTGAAAAGCCGCGATAAGGTCATTTTGTAAAGTTGGATTACCATACTGTCCCAAAGCAAATGCAGCCAAATATCTTATATCCTCAGAAGGATCAGAATTAAGAATAGAAACTAAAAGTGGTATTAAGGATTCATCCTGAACGCTCGAAGCCGCTTCGGTAGCCAGATATCTCTCTGTTACATCTTTAGAATTTAAAAATGGTATCAAAGCTCCTGCTTCTCTTCTATCTTTTGCCGTTATTATGTTCTGTTGTGTAACATTGGTGAGATCAATATTTACATCGAGATCATTTTGCTCTATTGGTGGTACACAAGAGTAAATAAATAAGATGGTCAAATACAATAAGAAAAAACGCATGGTATTATACTATTCCTCAAATGTACTATATACTCCTTAGTCTCTAGCGGAATGTTAAAAGTCATACAAGAAATTCAAAAGCAAATGTCCTTCCCAAATCAAATCTATCCTTATCGATAGCAAGTAGATTTACCGCTTCTGACTATGAATGTATTGGAGTAAAAATAGGACAGACAAGTTTCAACCTACCAAAATTGAGTCCTTTAGGTAAATCCTACTTTTATTTACTTGGCAGATTTTGCAAATAAATCACGCTAAGCTTTAAGAGATCCTGCCAATCTAACCGTCTTTGGCATTACGTGCTTTCATATATAGATAGCAGAGCTATCTTAGAAAGGGTTTTTTTCAAAAATGCTATCAATTAAAAGCAGATTTTCCTCTCTTACTTTAGAAGAAATTGGGTACGCTATTATTTT
>JAJCYJ010000429.1 GCA_029262975.1 Saprospiraceae bacterium | reverse complement strand
AGTGAAATATGGTGTGTTCACTGAAGCTAGTGGGAGTGCCGGATCTCTTTATGGAATTTATGGTGATCCGGATAATGCGTTTTTTGGTGCAACATTCAGTGGTGACGTAGGTCATACTGGGCAGTTTACTTCTAGTCCACCACCTTTCCCGCGTACAAGTAAAGAATTCAATTCTGTTGAGACTACCACGGATAATCTTTTATTAAAAGTGCTTCAATTAAAGCCGAGAACATATTCCTACAAGATGAACATTGATTCGGGTTGGAATTTACCCATTACCTCACAATTTGGATTCATCGCGCAGGAAATGCTAGAGGTATTGCCCTGGATTGTAAAGCCAATTCACGGATCCACCCAATCTACGGGCAAAGACCAGCGATACCTTGGTATTAATTATCCAGGTCTAATTCCAATATTGACCGAAGCAATAAAGGAGCAACAACTATTGATAAACGAACAAGAAAGAGCCATCATTGATTTAAACGAAACCTTTAATGCAATAATCGAAAAGAATTAAATTGTTATGAAAAGTTTACATTTTCTACTATTTACAACGATCATCATTTGTGCTTCTGGACTAGCTGTCTCTGCACAGGTCCATGTCATTGATGCGCCTTCCGACCTTACTACATCAGTTTTAAAGGTTGAATCTACTTACACTGGCAACAGTGATAAAGAAGCCCTGGTTATCAAAGTTTTGCCAAACCCTGGATATGGTATAGGTGCCAGTTTTTTTGGAGGCTATATTGGACTTCAGAGCAACATTAATACTGCCACTTCTATAGAAACGTTTGCTGGATCATTTGTAAATAATCATAATGGTAACGGTATAAAATATGGAATTTATGCTGAGGCAAAAAATGGAACGGGTATTAAGAAAGCCATTTATTCAAAAGCATCAGGGAACGGAACAAATACAAAGTATGGTATCTATGCTGAGTGTGATGGAGGACCTGGAGGAAATGAAGTGGTGATTGAGGGAGAAGCATCTATCGATGCTTCTTCATGGGCCGCATATTTTGATGGACAAGTGAATGTCGATGGTTTAGTTGTTAATCCATCAGATGAGAGATTAAAATATAACATTGCAGACCTTGAAAGTGGTATGGACTATCTTCTTCAATTAAAACCGCTTAGTTACGAATATAAATCCGCGGAAATCCCAAATTTTAATTTGCCAATCCAGCGAAAATCAGGATTCCTTGCACAGGATGTAAATCAGATTTTGCCTCATCTCGTAAAGAAGGCAAAGACACCTGCACACTTAAAAAATATTGAGTTGCCAGGCACACTTTTACATCTTAATTATTTAGGCTTACTTCCAGTTATTACAAACGCTATACAAGAGCAACAGGAGATGTTGATGAGTCAAAAAACGATCATAAATGAAGTTCGGGAACTAATAAAAAAGATCGATAAATAATTTATTCTATACATTCTAAATATATCCAATTATGAAAAGCATATTACTTTTTTGTCTAATGAACTTGGCTATCAGCCTATCGTCTCAGGATCCAGTTGAATTGATTGAAGGAAATACAGACCAAGTACTCAAAATTGAAACTAATTTCACAGGCAACATGGATATCATTGGATTAAAGGCTAGATCAGAAACTGGTAATTCTGCTGGCATAGGTGGCAGACTTCTGGGGGGCTACATTGGGTTACAATCCGCCATTATCGGTGCTACGGATATTGAAACTTATGCGGGCTCGTTTTTAAATACTCATTCCGGAATCGGGAACAAATTCGGTATCATGAGTGAGGCTGATGGAACAACAAATAATATCTATGGCATTTTTGCACGGGCAAGCTTAGGTACAGACAAAAACGTGGCTGTTAGAGGCCAGGTCTTTGGGACTGGAGAACGATATGGAATATATGCAAAAGCACCCATAGATCCTACCCGGAATTCATTCGCAGGCTATTTCACAGGTGATATTGTAGTCACAGGAACCATTTACAATCTCTCAGATGCCAGGGTAAAAAAGAATATAGAACCTTTGGATAATCCTATTGAAGCACTAATGTCATATGATCTTAATGGTGATCCTGAGGGAGTCGATTTTGCAAAAAAATTGCACTCATATTTTCCCTCTCTAATAAATGAAAGACAACCAGATTATCTTGAGGTCAATGCAAAAAATAGATCATCCATTTCAGTGTCTATTGATTGGATAGGCTTGATACCTTTTTTAACCAAGGCCATACAGGTTCAAAATGTTCAGATTAAAGAAAATGACGAAAAGCTAAAATACCTCAGGGATAAAGTGCAATTATATTATGATGAAAAGTGAGATATGTAAAACGGATTGGGTATCATTTAAATTGATTTTCGAGGTATAGATTACAAGTCCGATCGCCAACAAGTTTTGATACTTCTGATCTTAATAAATCTTCCGCTTTATCATTTCAAAAAACCTATCCCTATAAGTATTCCCTACGGAGAATCGCTTATCGGATACTTCTACATAATCATTGCCATAAGCTTTTAACTTAGACATAGAAATGATATAAGATCTATGTACTCGAATGAATTGATTGGCAGGTAGTTTTTTATCTAAATCAACTAGCTTGTCATAGACTACAATTTGACTATTTGATAAATGGATACGCACATAATTACTCAATCCTTCAATGTACTCAATGTCATCGTAGTAGACCTTTACATTTTTACCATCGACCCGGAAGTATTCATAAGTGGGTTCGGTAAACTGCTCGACTTTGTTGACTGCTTTTAGAAAACGTTCAAATGAAAAAGGTTTTAATAGATAGTCCACAACATTTAAGTCAAAGCCTTCTAAGGCAAATTCCCGATAGGCAGTTGTCAAAATGGTAGGGGGTGGGTTTTGTAATGTTTTTAAAAAGCTCAGTCCTGATATCTTTGGCATCTCTATATCCAAAAATAGGATGTCAATCGATGATTTTTGGAGTATTTCTAATGCTTGCATGGCATTATCACAGACACCATGGACTACTAGATTGGGTGTGTCCATCACAAATCCTTTAACAATATCCTGGGCAATTGGTTCGTCGTCAACTATCAAGCATTTGAAACTCATTTTTCGCTGAATCGTATTTTTAAATGAACAATATATGAGGTTGAAGTTTTCAGTATTTCCAGTTCTTTTTGATCTCCATAAATTAAATCCAATCGGCGAGCCACATTCTTCAATCCTAATCCGCCATTACCACCTACGTCATCTTCATTATCTAAAAAGCTGTTTTCAATTTTGAATTCAAGTCTATTGATATCAGCATGTAGATTTATCTTGATGAAGCCTTTTGCTACTTCATTCTTAAGACCATGTTTGAAAGCATTCTCTACAAAAGGAACCAATAATAAAGGAGGGATTTTTATGCCCACTGTAGATCCACTCGTTATAAAATCTGTAGATACTCTTTTGTCATATCTTTCTTTTTCTAAGGCAATTATATTTTCAATCAATGTTATTTCTTTATCGAGAGCAACACGATCGTTATTAGATTCATACAATGTATAACTTAGTATATCAGACAACTTTAAAATCAGAGCTGGTGTCTTATCAGATTTAGCTAAGGCGAGGCCATACAGACTGTTAAGTGTATTGAATAAAAAATGTGGATTGGTTTGAGACTTTAAAAATTTTAACTCGGCATCGGTTTTTTCCTGTCGCAGGGACTCGGTTTCATTTCGATTTTGAAACCAACTCCAGAATAATTTGAACCCCGTAGTAAATGCTACGGGTGATACAATAATTAAAACCGTCTGTACCAGTCGGGAAATATCCCATGGATTTATAATGGTATCAGTTACCCACTCAGGGAAGAATTTAGGATACCCCCAAAAGAGTATAAAATATCTCTGTCCGATACCTGCAATTACTAAAATACCAACCAAAAGTAAAACGTACCATGTAAATTTGGCTCGATACAATAACTTTGGGATCAATAAGAACCAATTGATATAGACAGCAAAAAGGCGGGCGGGCAAAAACAATAATTCAAAAATTATAGCATCGACAAAGTTGACCCTGTAACTCCATTCTGAAATAGCAAATGATGCCATGATCACAGCCCAAAACAAAATGTGAAATAGTATATGTTTGAAATTCAAAGATCCAGACTATAATGAATAAGACAAATTTACATCAGAAAGTCATGGCATTGACATCTTTTATGTGAAGAGTACATAAATCTATGTCAACCATATCAATCTCTTTACATAAATGTCCATAGTCCTCACATAAGATAGACTTATCCTTATGTAATATAAATGTCAACGTCATCTACTTCGTCTATTTTCGGGCATGAAATTTTTAATAGGCTCTTAACCTTTTAAGGTGGATTCGAATGAATTTTTATTATAATAATTCATTTATCTCAGTCATAAGTTGAGAAAAGCTATAGTATGTACAAAATCAAAAGAATATATGCAGGATCAAAAGAAGCGCTGGATGAGTGAAGCGAAATCGCGCCTTGGCGTGATCAGAAGTCCGGGGGACATCTGGCTGAACGAACCTCGAAGAGGCTTGCAGCTGAATGAGAAGGGGAATTATAAATGGCCTACACCCTTCGGGTTCAGTTGCTTCAGAGTGCTCTGGCACTCTGACTTCAGCGGTGTTGAAGAACGCGCCTTCATTTTTGCGATTGAAAAAAAATGAATGAATGTCAAGAGCTAAAGTAAATTTTGATCTACCCCCGGTAAAGGGCAAAGAATTTTTTACTATGAAAAAAAGTAAAGCACTTATACTTATTACTTTATGTCTTTTTGCCATAGACATGATTGCTCAAGATGCACATCAAGTATTGAATCAGAGCAATATAGCATTTACAATACCAGAAAAGGATTTGATTCCCGAGAGTATTGCTTATGATCATGCAAAAGGTGATTTCTATATAGGGAGTACGAGAAAAGGCAAAATTGTGAAATTGTCTAAAACTGGGGTCTTGTCAGATTTTGTTACCTCAAGACAAGATGGTCTGTGGATGGTGATTGGGATGAAGATAGATCCTACTCGTAACATACTATGGGTTTGCAGCTCGGAAGGTGAGAATTTAGAAAATTATAGCCCAAATGACGCAAGGAATGGTAGAAGTGCTGGTGTATTCAAATACGATTTAACAACAGGGAGACTCATTAAAAAATACATTTTAGACACTCCCGGAGAAGTTCATTTTCTAAATGACCTCGCAATTGCAGACAATGGGGATGTATATGTGACACATATGTTTGAAAATCATGCCATCTATAAAATCGCGCACAAAGAAGATGTATTAACGTCATATTATACATCAGACCTCATATCATATCCTAATGGTATATCGCTGTCTGATGATGACGGGAGATTATATGTTTCATATGCAGAAGGTATTGCAATGATTGATATAAGTACCGGAGCTGTGCAAAAAGTAAGCACGCCTGATAATTTGAAAATAGCATATCGGGAAAGTATTGACGGTTTATATTTCTATCAGAACTCTCTAATTGGAATACATCCTGATATTAAAACAGTACAACAGTTTTTTTTAAATGAATCAGGAACCGCTATTACAAATAGCCGATTGAAAGAAGTGAATCATCCTATGATGAACAACCCAACCACGGGTGAATTGGTCAATGATACTTTTTATTACATTGCTAATGCACAATTTGGAAGTTTTAGTGAAGAGGGGGTGCTATTTCCTCTTGATAAACTATTTGAGGTTTGTGTTTTAAAAGTGCCAGTAAAGTTTTAAAATTTGGCTCTTAGTCTTTTAAAGCGGATAGTAAAGTTTTTTTAATTATGAAATTTCAGTCTTTTCAATTTAGTAGTGATAAATCACAGGATATGCAGATTCAAAAGAAGCGTTGGGAAAGCGAAATAGAGGGTGCGGGTGCCGGCCTTGCGGGCGGGTATTATTTCGCGAGCCTGCCTACGTGCGTAAGCAGGCAGGCATTCCTGCCTGCCCGTGAGGACACGTCAGAGCAGGCAGGTTTTTGGTTTCCACCGGTGGGCGGACAGGCTGTTTTTTTTTTGCGAATGAAAAAAAAATGAACGAAGGTCAAGAGCTATAATAAATATTGGCCTACCCATTGTAATGGGCGTAGAACCTAAAATTTCTATTTCGATTAAAAACATGAAAAGCTGTATATATATATTCGGAGTAATCTTTTTGGGTTTCACTAGTAGCTCTTTTGCCCAAAAGGCGGTTAATCCATTGGATGCCTTTTCTTATTATATGGGAACGTGGAGTCTGCCAGGTGAACATTCAATGATATCCAGCAATCCCAAAATGGCAGCTTTTAAAGTAATTGATTTTAGTTGGGGTAAAAACCACCGGGTTATTTGGTTGAGAACAGGAATGTTTTCTGATGATATTGATGAAATTTTTTCCGAGGGTATGATCACATATAATCCAAATACATCTAACATCGTCTGGTTGGAATATCAAATTCAAAATGAAATTCTTTTTGAAGGGGTATATACCTTTTTGCCTAATAAATGCTTAGAGCGGGTATATACAGTTTATTATGCTGAAAACTATACATCAATTCCTTTGCCTGAATTACCAGCATGGACGAGAAAATTTCGTGAAACTTTTACCCCAGTATCTGATAATGAAATAGATTGGTTAACGGAAGTATGGGTGAATAATCAATGGAAAAAACATGGCAGAAATGGTGGCCATTCTAAAGCTGTCAGAGATTAGAATATGACCGCAATGAAATGTTACAAATTATTTTTTAACAGTGACCGTAACGCTAGATATGATTAATAAAATCCCCATGAAAGATATCAGCTGGATCTTGCGTTATTGGCTGGGTATATCTATGATGTACCATAGTGGGGTCTATATTTTTAATGGCGATATTTCAGAATTTGCAGGCTATCTGAAAGTGTTGAATATTCCATTTCCTGAATTATTAGCACCGATTGCCATATTTTCTGAATTTCTTGGCGGCTTGTCTATTATATTGAATATTCGGACGCGTATCTCTGCCTTGCTTATTATAATCGTCATGTCTGTTGCTCATTATGGTTTAATTTTAACGGATGGAGGACTGGCATTTTCATATTTATTGATGACTCTTATTCTTTTTTTTAATCCTTGGATTCCTTTTGGTTTAGTAAAGAAGTTTAAATTACAGGAAGATGTGGCATTATAAAATATTGTTGACTTTGCTGGGTTTATTTGTTTTTTGTATGGACGCTGCTGTTTCCCAGGAGCCGTATAAATCATACACTGACTATTTCAATTTTCTGACTAAAGATGGCGGACAATGGTCTGCTGAAAATCCAAATTATGAAGAAGCTCAAGAAAATGACTTTGTTTCTTTTGCTTTACAATTTGAAAGAGCAGATGAGTTTGGTATCAGTGGTGAAGTTCTTGGTGTCAGAAATAATGCTGATACAATCAAATTTTGGTCTTTCACAGAATTCTATGCTCCGGATAAAAAGAAGAACATTTTCTTTCAAAGGTCAGCTAATGGGAAGGTATACGCTATCGGAGAGGCTACTATGATAAATGATGAAAGGCTGTGCGAAATGTCTTTTTATAATGAGTCTGGATTATATCTTAAACACAAGGATATACATCAAAAAATTAACGATAATGAGCTGATGTCAAAGTCGTATGATTTTGATGACAAAACTGAAGAATGGATAGGTGGTAACACATTAAAATGGTATAGAAAAATTAAATAATACAACTAAATCAATTAACTAATTATCGAGCTTAGCGGTTGTTAAATAAACTCGTAATCATCAATTGTTTTTAAGAATCAGAGAATTTTGTATTTATGAGAACAGATCATAGCTCTGAAGGAACGTTTTTCTATCAGCCAGGGATGCAATCCCTGGTTCGAAATTGCAGTTTGTTTAGAATTGGCATTATTTTTCATAAAAATCCTGCCAAAGGCAGGCAGGCATGACAATTCTAATTTAGGTAATTTAATTTAACCGCTCAACGAGATAATTACTATATTTTAAAATTCCAGAATAGTAATAATTAGGATCTAAGTATTAGCAATTACCGTACTTAGAAGAACTATTAAAGTAATAAAGAATGAAGGATTTAAAAGGTAAACATATCATTTCAAGAAGGGCGCTGGTAGAAAGTTCATTGTTTGGTCTACTCGCTATATCAGTTCCAAATATTTTATTTTCCAGAAATATACCAGTTGACATTAATCTTCCTTCTTTTGAAAAAGAACGATCATCGCAGTATCCCTATATACCGGATGATGTAGTATCAGAGGTAGTTGGGAAATCGCATTTTAATTTAGAGCGTGTAAAAGAATTAGTAGATCGTTGGCCGGAATTGTCAAGGGCGACATGGGATTGGCGTTTTGGAGATTGGGAGACAGCTATCGGTGCTGCATCACATGTTGGCAGAAGAGACATTATCCTTTACCTCATGAGCAAAGGAGCCAGACCGGATATTTTCACATTTGCAGCACTGGGAGATATTCAGACCGTAAAGTCAATTATCACTTATGCTCCGGGTGCGCAACTTATAGCCGGTCCTCATGGGATCAGTTTGCTACAACATGCAAAAAATGGACTTCGAAGAGATGACTTGCTAACAACTAAGCATAAATCGGACTTCGGAAGGTTGATAGATTATCTTGAATCTTTGGGGGATGCTGATGGGCCTCAGTTTGATACATTGAGCGCGAAAGATCAGGAAATATATCTTGGAGATTATAGATATGGTGATGGAGAAGGTGATGGTTTTACAGTTGGATTAAACATGGCTGACAAAATTTCATTAGGAGGTCTGGGTTCTTCAGGTGGGTCACTGGATAAAATTGGTGAACATCGCTTTCTCTATAATCGTTCGCCGTCAGTAAAAATATCATTTCAGTTCAATAATAGTATGGTTACCTCAATCACAGTAGAAGACCCTGATTTGACTGTGGTGGCGCATAAAATTTGAATTATCAGTGATAAGCAAATTGGGCATACTTTACACCATTATTTCTAATCGAAGTAAATACATCATGACTGTATATTTTAATTAGAATCGATTGTGCAATGTGTCTTTAGGACCGATTCTGTCTTCAATCAATTTGAAATTGTGGAATTGCTATTTATTTACGTAGACATATCAGGCTAGATGAGTTTTTAGAATAGAGAGCAGTTTTTCTTTTTTGCGTAGTGATACGGGTATTACATGTCCTGCAGTCAGATGAAGTTCGTTAGCCAGTCGATCATAACATTTTAGATGAGCTATATTAAATAAATATGAATGATGTGCTCTGACAAATCCGAGTCCATTTAGTAACTCGTCGTATCGTTTAAGGTTTTTGGAAGTATATATATTTTTTTCTGTTGTAATTATTCTGCAATATGAGCCATCCGCCTCGAAGAATAAAATATTCGATAGTAGTACAGAGTGTACCATATCCTTGTTAGATATTATCATTTTACGAGAGGCACTTGCACTTGGGTTTAGATTATCTTTTAG
>JAJCYJ010000428.1 GCA_029262975.1 Saprospiraceae bacterium | reverse complement strand
GCATCATCAGACATGACACTTCCCCAGATCCAATTACTTCCTGATGCAGGCCATGGAGAAGATACTGAACCCCATGATTCTGCCCATCCATCAAGCATTGAGTATGCGGATATAAGTGCCGCATCCACTCCGGCTTGATTACCTAATGTTCCGGCATCTAATGACCCCTGCGGAGGGGCATTTAGAAAATCTTCAGAACAGGCAAACAGCATTACAGACGCAAAAGCCAGTGCTGAAAAACCTATGAAATATTTATTCTTTTTCATTTATATGAATTTTAATAATTGTTGTTAGAATGATGCATTTATTCCGAACATAATAATCTTCGAAGTAGGATAATTACCATAGTCATATCCTGCTCTCTGATCACTATTACCTCTTACGTTAAAACTAGAAAGTGTTGGATCAATGCCTTCATATCCAGTAATCGTGAAAAGATTCTGACCTTGAAGATACACTCTCAATGATCCAATTCCAAGTCCTGATAAAGAACTCGCAGGAATAGTATAACCTACCTGGATAGTTTTTGCCCTAAGAAATGATCCATCTTCAACATAAAAGTCAGTTGAGTTTTCACTGAAAATATCATTTTCATTGATCATCGGCCAATCACCATCCGGATTAGAGGAAGGATCAAATGCTCTGTCTAAAAGATCATCACTTACATTGGAATTAAAGAATCTGAATGTCTCGAACAACTTATTATAGTTATAGATTTCATTACCAATTGAAGCCGTCCAGAAAGTAGAAATATCTACATTTCCAAAGTTTACACCAAGATTGATACCCAACGTTAAATCAGGATGATAACTTCCGATAGTACCAAGATCACCATCATTGATAACACCATCAGCATTAAGATCCTTCAATCTTAATTGGCCTACAGCTTTTCCACCCTGGTCAGCGTGTGCATCAACTTCTGCCTGGCTTCTGAAGATACCGTCAGTCTGCCATCCATAAAAAGATCCGATAGGTCCACCGATCTCACTGAATCCGGTTTGACCAATACGTCCATTACCCGGAGAGAAGAAGGAAGTTCGGGTACCATCAATATCAAGAATTTTATTCTTGTAATGACTTGCATTTATACCGATGTTATATCCTAAACCGGAAGATAACTTATCACGATAGTTAAAAGAAAAATCAATTCCCTTGTTCTGCATCTTGGCGATATTTACAAAAGGTGAACTAGCAGATCCTGCAGGTCCCGGAAGTTCCGGGTTGAATAACAGACCATCAGTAGTTCTGTTATACCAGTCAAGGACAACATTTAATTTACCACCGCTGAAAGAGGCATCGACACCAATATTGAGGGATTTATTTTCTTCCCATTTAGTGTCTGCATTACCCCTGCCTACAAGTGCATATCCAGTTTGAATACTATTTTGTGATCCGGTTATATCGTAAAATGAGACACCCGGTCCGCCACCAAATCTATCTACAGTATTTCCACCAGGAATCTGCTGATTACCAGTGATACCATATCCTGCTCTCAATTTCAGGTCATCAAATACGTCCACATCCTGTAAGAAGGCTTCTTCAGAAAGTCTCCATCCAACACTAACTGCCGGGAAAACTCCATATCTGAAGTTAGGTCCGAAGTTAGAAGATCCATCCCGACGTACAGTCACACTTACAAGGTACTTGTCATCAAATGAATAATCAACTTTTCCAAAAAATGAAGCCAAAGTGCTAAACCCTCCAAAACTGTTCACGTTACGCGATCCAGGATCAGCAAGACCTGTGTTCAAATACCATGCATTGATATTATCTGTAAAGTAATTAGCTAAAGATCCACTAATGGTTCTTCCTTGACTTTTAATAGCTTCATAACCTACAAGAGCATTAATCTGATGTCGGTCATTCAAGTTGAAATTATAGGCAAGAGTATTAGTCCATGTCCATGTGAATCCACCTTGATTTTGCTCGCTAAAGCTGTTATTTGTCGTTGGCTCAGAATTTTCAAATGATGGGAAATTAAAAGATTGTGTGAAGTTGTTAAAGTAGTCAGCACCTAAACTTGTTTTTAGTGTCAAACCATCAATTATATCAACTTCTGCAAATAAATTACCTAAGAGCTTGTAGAATGTTCCAACATTATCTTTTGATCTGAATTGAATCGCTACAGGATTAGATCCATTACTTAATCCGTTTGCTTTACCGCCTGCAAAATTAACGCCACTGATGTCATAGACAGGCACAATCGACTGTGCTTTCAATATTTGTGTCATTGTATTTTGCTCACTCTGGTTTCCTCCTCTCTGGAAGGTACCTTGTGATCTTGCCATGGAGAAGTTCTCACCGAAAGTAAATTTACCACGAGAAAACTCAGAATTGGCTCGTACAGAAAAACGCTCAAAATACGTATGAATCATCGTACCCTGCTGGTTGAGGTAACCTGCGCTGATATTAAATCTTGCATCTTCAGTTCCTCCGGATATACCAAGCGTATGCTCTGTCGTAGGTGCAGGATCAAATACTTCATCCCACCAATCAGTAGCTCCTGATCTCATGATAAGATTATTAGGATAACTGTAGTTATCTTCATTTACAGGATTGCTTCCCGGATATCCACTGTAATCTCCAGCATAGATATATTGAGGTATTGTACCTCTGCCGGCAGCATATGGCACTTCTGCGGGGATTGAGATTCCTGCATTATCGAATGCTCGATAAACTACTTCAGAATACTTTGCAGGATCAGTGATAAGATTATACTTACCAATAGGATTCTGAATACCGTAATTGGCATCATATGTCACAATTGTTTTTCCTGCTTTCCCTTTTTTAGTTGTAACGATGACAACTCCATTGTTGGCTCTTGCACCATATATTGAAGCAGCAGATGCATCTTTAAGCACCTGGATTGATTCAATGTCGTTTGGATTCAAACCTGTCTGGAAAGCGTCCTGTACAGGTACTCCATCGATGATGTACAAGGGATCATTGTTCTGGAATGAACTTACACCCCGGATTCTGATTGAAGACCCAGAGCCTGGTTCTCCAGAAGTAGAGACCTGAACACCGGATACTTTACCTTCCAGCTTTTGTGTAAAACTGGTGGCAGAAACTTCGTTGAGGTCATCACTGTCCACAACCGATACGGCTCCAGTAATGTCTCTTTTACGTTGTGAAGAGTAACCAGTTACAACAACTTCGTCAAGAAGTTGACCACTGCTCATAACAACATTCACTTGTGTACGGTTTCCTACAACTTCTTCGAGTTCTGTATAACCCACAAAGGAGAAAACCAATACGTCATCAGCTCCTGCGTCAATGGAATAGGAACCGTCAAGATCTGTAATTGTACCAGTAGAAGTACCTTTTACAAATATTGATGCTCCGATGAGTGCTTCGCCATTACCGGAGTCTGTTACGACACCTGTAATCTGGGCCACCATCGAAGTACTAATAAAAGCACACAGCACGGTCAGTGCCAGGCTTTTAATACTTAACAAAAAGTGCTTTTTCATAGATAGCATTTTCATAGATGAATTAAATAGTCTAGTTAATAAGGCATAAAAGCCGTGAATATATGAATTAATGGTTCTCGTGCAGAAATGAGCTTAAGAAAATATTAGGTGCCATTTTTGCTTGTTAAGGCAACAAAATTTTATTTCGTCTTGTTTCGCGTCAATTCTTCTCATCGCTCTTCAACTATCATCCAATTCAAATGAAAAACTCAGCTAAATCAGCTCATTTGACCGGAATCGCGTAAAACTAGTTTCAAATATCTTTTTTTGGCAAAATTATATAGCGAAATCTATATTTCATAAATCGAATAAATCTCCATAATTTTCGAAGAATTACCTATTGAATATCAGTCCAAGAAGCTACCATAAAAAAGGCTTTGATCTTTCTTTAGTCTTTCCTACTAGCTTTAATTAAACGCACGACGACAATGAATTGCAACGTATACCTAATTTTATAAATATGAAACCCAAGAAAAATATTAAGCGAAGAAAATTTCTAAGTGATGTCACCACAACCGCCGCCACCATAACCATTGTCCCCCGACATGTATTAGGTAAAGGATTTGTGCCCCCTTCCGACAAAGTGCTGGTCGCAAATATCGGATGCGGTACGCAAGGTCTTTGGGAAATGCCAGGCATGTTAGAAAATGGAGAGGTCCAGGTCGTTGCAGTCTGTGACGTCAATAAATATACAACCGACTATCTGGATTGGTCCTCACACCGTGTTATAAATAGTATCCAAAATACATTGGGTAAAAAAGATTGGGGGAAATATATAAAAGGCGTCCCAGGAGGTAGGGATATTGGCCAGGAGTATGTCCAGCAATATTATGGTATCAATTCACCGTCGGGGACTTATAAAGGATGTACTGCCTATGAAGACTTCAGGGAATTGTTAGAAAAAGAAAAAGATCTTGACGCTGTAAAAATCATGACCCCTGATCATGGCCATGCCACAATAGCCATGGCAGCAATGAAAAGAGGACTACATGTTATAACACATAAACCTATTGCCAATCGACTGACAGAGGGGCATACAGTGATTGAGGCTGCACGTAAATACAATGTGCGCAGTCATCTTTTGGCATGGGAGGACAAACCCAATTATCGTCATATTAAAAAATGGATTGATGATGGAATGATCGGACAATTAAAGGAGATTCACAACTGGAGCGTCAGACCTGTGTGGCCTCAGTATACCTCAATTCCGGAGGCATCTCCTATCCCAGAGGGATTCAACTGGACTCTATGGCTCGGACCGGAAAAAGATCGACCTTATTCTCCGCATTATACACACAATGTATTCAGAGGATGGTACGACTTTGGCGGTGGCAGTATAGCAGATATGGGTCATTATAGTCTCTTTCCATTATTCAGAACTCTTGGGATTCATACTGCTCCTAAAACAGCTAAAGCATATGCTTCAACCACTCGCACCTCGGTCAATAATGTATGTCGCAATATGGACAATACAGCCGCATTCCCGGGATCTTGTATGATAAAATTCCAATTTCCAAAACAAGATAACCTGGCTGCGTTTGATCTGTTCTGGTATGACGGCGGAATGAAGCCATTTGCACCTGAAGAATTAGAAATGGACAAACGGGAGGTGCCTATCGAAGGATTGTTGTTCGTAGGTGACAAAGGAAAAATATTGGCAGGATTCGAAGGTGATCGACCGGAGTTGTTACCCAAAAGTAAAATGGATGCTTTTACCGGAGAAAAGGTAAAACCACCATCTGAGCCAGAAAGAAGATCAGATGTCTGGGTTCGCTCTATTAAAAGCGGGGAAGAGTCACCCGGAAGTTTTCTGCATGCCGGTTCTGTCACCGAAACAATCAATCTTGGCGCCATCGCGCTTCGTACAAGACAAAAAATCGAGTATGATTCGATACAGAAGAAAATCATAAATGTCGAATCAGCTAATGATTATATGACGAGAGATTATCGAGATGGATGGACAATATCATAGTATTTAATACCAGACCTGATTCAAAGAAGAGTTCGGCCTTTATTAAATAATATATATACTCGGAACAAGTTGTTGATTTAAGCCACTTTGAATATGCAAAATATAGTTTCGCCCAAAAAAGAATCTTTAAAAAATCGATTTAATTGTGCGCTATCTAGACTAGTTTGATTTAAACGAAAAGGTATATCGGAAGAACAAATAATTCTAAAATAAAGCACAATCCACTTTAACTTATCCAGTCTTTAAACGTTCAACAAATTGTCGCGTCATTTTCTGTACGTACCAATTTCCAAGAAATTTAAGCGACATGTGAGATCGGTTCATAAATTGTTAATATGTTTGATAATGCTTATCAAGTCATCAGAGAAATCTAAACTGTATTATTCATGTTAAAATCTTCTGTTTTTATATTTATTCTATTGATTGTAAGTTCTTGCAGTGTCGGCACAGATGAAGAACCCATGCCGATTTTTGAACCTCCCCAGATATTTGTAAGTAACAGTAGAGTTTTTGAGGCCCAGGGGGGATCGATTATGCAGTTTGAAGTAGCTTCTCCCACCAATGTAGAATTACCAGTTTCATTTAATTACATCGTCGAAGGAGTAACGGCAACACCGGATCTTGATTTTACCGCAGGAGCCGGCTCCAGTATTATAGGAGTAGGCAACAGAGTTGTAAATGTAGAAGTAAGAATATTAGATGACGATATACGCGAAGTAGACGAGACCATAAAGCTGACTTTGACAGCTGTGGAAAATGCTACAATTAGCAAAGCGCAAGGTATTGGAACTATCCAGGATTCTGACGCTGCCGTAAGTTTTGACGAAAAGGGATATGTGACCGATGATATATTTTTTGGCTACCAATTAAACTGGCAGGACGAATTCAATGACGGCGTTTTAAATCTTGAGGATTATAATTTTGATCTTGGAGACGGATGTCCGGATTTATGCACATGGGGAAATGGTGAACTACAGGTATATACAAATGATGAAAAAAACATCGAAGTTAAAGATGGTAGTCTTGTACTTACGGCTACCAAAAGTCAGGCATTTGATTTCAATTCTGCCAGAATTAACACGAAGGACAAACGTGAATTTCAATTCGGCAGGATTGACATACGAGCAAAATTACCTTTTGGACAAGGCATCTGGCCTGCGATATGGATGTTAGGTGCTAATATCGATGATGTAGGCTGGCCGGCATGTGGAGAAATTGATATCATGGAAATGGTCGGACATTTGCCAAAACGAGTTTACGGAACCGCTCATTGGGGGCCCCAGGGTCGTGGCTTTAGCACATTCAAGGGAGGACAGGTAAATCTTAATGAAAATTTTAGTGATCAATATCATGTTTTTACAATTATTTGGCAACCAAATAAGATTGATTGGTATGTTGATGAATCCAAATTCTTTACGATTACTCCCGAAGAGATGCAAGGGGAGCAATACAGGTTTAACCAGTCATTCTATTTACTATTTAATGTAGCAGTAGGA
>JAJCYJ010000427.1 GCA_029262975.1 Saprospiraceae bacterium | reverse complement strand
CACGATTATAAGTTTTTGTTTCCTGTTCTTTTGCTCTCTATTATATTGTCAGACATATTTCCCTGGCAAAACACATGAATGGATCTATAAAACTCCTGCTGAAGTCGGCTTAAATACAGATAGTATCAGAAGTGCCGTAGCACACGCCCAAAGCAATGAAAGTGCTGGTAAGCGTAATTTGGAAATTGATCATTATCATAATTTTGGCAGAGAACCATTTGGAGATGGCGCAGGTCCATTCAAGACGAGAGGAGATCAGACAGGTATCATCCTTAAAGACGGATATATCGTCGCAGAATGGGGAGAGCCAGAACGTGTCGATATGACCTTTAGCGTTACCAAGAGTTTTCTGTCCAGTACGATCGGTCTCGCTTATGATAGAGGATTAATCCGAAATATTGATGATCGAGTTGATCTTTACATGGCCCCAATTATGCCACTACAGTCGGCAAGAGGTGTAAATAAGGCAGATCACCTGGGCGAAGCCATGGTACTTGAACCGTTCAAATCTGCCCATAACAATAAGATAACATGGGATCATTTACTCCGACAGACAAGTGACTGGCAAGGGACACTTTGGGGTAAGCCAGATTGGGCGGACAGACCAAGTGGTGAACGTTCGGATTGGATAACACGAGATAGAGTCGAGCCAGGTACGGTCTATGAATACAATGATACAAGGGTGAACTTATTGGCGCTGGCCGGGACAAATATTTGGCGAAGACCACTTCAGGAAGTTCTTAAAGAATACATTATGGGTCCGATAGATGCATCAGATACATGGCGCTGGATGGGTTATGAAAATTCATGGATCATAATGGATGGACATGCAGTAGAAATACCCAGTGGTGGTGGTCATTGGGGAGGAGGCATGTTTATCAATGCCTATGATCAGGCAAGATTTGGCTATTTAACATTGAACAGGGGCAAATGGAATGGCCAACAAATACTTTCGGAAGAATGGGTGCAAATGGCGCTTACACCCACTGAAGCAAATACTTCATATGGTTTTATGAACTGGTTTTTGAATACGGATAAAAAGATGCTTCCAAGTGCTCCGGAATCATCCTTTTTTCATCTTGGTGCCGGCACAAACATGGTCTATGTCGATCCGGAACACAATTTAGTTATTGTAGCACGCTGGATTAACAGAAGCGCAATGGACGAAATTGTAAAAAAAGTATTAGCGGCTTTTTAGAAATTTAGTGTAACCTCTTAAGGTTTATAGAAGCATTTCCAAATGTGGCCGGCCGATTTATGTAATTGCGATTTAAATCCCCGCTAGGTCACAATTATATTAGAAATTTCAATAGCCTTTTATCTTGATCTCGGAGAGATCACATGTTTGTAGAATTGCACCATCAAAGACTTACCCGACTTCAGACTCCGTCGCCTAAAGCTATGGCGTCGGATCGATAAGTCGAATGTTCAAAATTTGTTAATTTGAATAAACCAAAAATGAATTTATCAATGGAGATTTTAACTTGTGCCAATATCATCATGAACTCTTGTTCGAAAGACAACTCATGATGATTTTCAATGTTGAGATTAAATTAGTACTTATAGTTGATCAATTCCTTGGAATTATTGCAATTTACTATTAAACAGTTATTTACATATTAACATTTAATATATGTGTAAATTCAAGTTGAGGTATATCCTTGGGGAGGTAGTACCACTATTGGAATTGTCCTTAGAAAAACATGACCCTAACTTTTATTGCATAATATTGACAGATCCCGGTGCCAATAATTCAATTTTTAGATTGAACAATCAGTTTTATAAAAATTACAATTATAGCAATACAAAGAAATAGAACCGGGAATCCCCCGATAACTGAAAGAATCTTTATTCCTTCAATTCCTGCGAAAGAAATCATCACCCAGGAAACAATAGCAATCAGAATCCCCCAGATTATTTTCATAAATACCGGGGCCTCGGGATGACTATATGAAACACCTCTTGCACTCAATCCACTCATCGCTGAAGTATTGGAATCTGCGGCCGTGACATAAGAGATATAGACAACTAGTAAAAACACCGTAGCGCCAATCTGACCAAAAGGCAGACTATTTACAAGACTAAAAATAACATCCTGGGGGCCACCATTTTCTAAAATATTATAAAGCTCACCTTCAGATTGTAAGTCAGCACTCAGTGCAACACCTCCAAAAATTGTAATCCACAACAAACTGAATAATGATGGATAAATCAAATTAAATCTTATAAATTCACGGACTGTATAACCTAGACCAAGTCTGCCAAGAAAAAGAGCCGTAACTGGTGCCCATGCCATCCAGTTAGCCCAGTAAAATGAAGTCCAATCCTGTTCCCAATTTCTATTTAAATCAGAGATCCCAATACTCCTGGGTATAATATTTACTACATAATCTACAATTCCCTTACCTGCCAATTCTAAAGCAAACAAGTCCATAGAAAGAACTCCAAATATGATTATCATCAATATGAAGAAAGCCATATTACTGAGAGACAGCCATTTAATGCCTCTTTTCAATCCTGAGACTGAAGAACTGATGAATGCCGCCACGATCGTGATCGTAATAACACCCCATAGAGCTGGCCCCTGGACAGAAGAGAAAAGTTCATTTAAACCACCAGATATCGTCATCACACCGGCACCCAGTGAGGCGGCCATGCCTGCTACAAGAGCAAAGAGACAGACGGCATCGATGATATCCAAATACCACCTGGCTGTGTCTTTGGATGAATGGATGCGTATCATCGAGGACACTCTGAAGGGTAGCTTATATTGATAAAATGCAAGCGCAAACAGCAACGCAATCATACTATACAGGGCATACGGAGAAAAAGTCCAATGCATGAAAAGAGTAGACATCGACACCACTCCTGCTTCATATGAAAATGCTTCTAAACTATCACTTGGAGGTATGTGCAAATGAAATAACGGTTCGGCACTTCCCCAGAATAGAATACCTGTGGCTACAGTGGTACATATGACGACTGCCAGCCATTTTCCTTTCTTAAATATCGGTACAGCGCTTTGACCACCAATTTTAATTTTCCCTAAAGGAGAATAGTATGCGGCGAGGGAAAGCAATAGAAAACAGAAAACCGTAAGATTGAATAACCAGTCGAAATAGGATAATATCCATTTTCTGCACTGATCCAAAATACTTACAAACCACACTGCATCAATCAGGGAAATGATAACTGACAGTGCAAGAAGTATAAAAGGAGGTAGAAATATTTTGAAGTTGATTCGATCAAACACATCGTAAAACTAAAATTAATCACCAAGCTATCCTTATTCATAAAAAATGAAATCCATAAATTCAACTTTTTGCTTTTGACATTTCTGACATTATTGAGCAAGACCGCATTAATAGTTGACTCATTAACTTGTAATTCTACTAGTGGCAGTGCAAATAGTGTTGGCTTTTCAATTGATGTTCACCCTTCCTGGAGCAAGATGAGCTAACATATACCTACCTTGTTAGGCTGACATAATCTTTAAGAATATCTTCTAGAAAAAGCTTGTGATCTACCCGGTCCTCGGTCATCTTCAATTCTTTTGCTATTCGGTTACTCAGCGTCCTGACAGCGTGTCTTGTGCTGGAATTTTTAAATTTATTATACCTGAGAAGTGTTTCTTTCAAGAGTAGCATATCCTCTTCCGTAAAGGATATTACTTTAGGATAAAGTATCTCGCGTGTTCGTTCTTGAATTCTTTGAATACGTTCCAAAGAAACGTCTGATTCCTTTTTTAGCTTGATTACCGCACATCCTGATATGATATCTCCGAGTCTCTGATTTTTAGGAGAAGAGGTGATAAAAATCCCGGCAACAGATCCAAGAGACAGTGCGATGTCAATCAATCTGAAAACCCACCGCTGAAATGCTTCCGAAGGATTAGGTGGAATACCTTTGAGGTTTACGACGCGAATTCCCACTAATTTCTTGCCAGGTGACTGACCACGATTTAATATTTCAAATGTAAGATGGTAGAATGTAAGCATGAAGAAAGCGATTATCTCGATGATTAACTCTAGACCGAGTCCTTCTCCGATGCCACTTATGATGGCAAGACTTAAAAATACGATACCTAAATCTATGAGAATGGCCAGTATTCTTTCTGTGATTGTTGCCAATTGAAAATAGACAACAATATTATGTGCCGTAGTAATCTCAATGCTTTTGGACATATTGCAATATTATTTAAAATATCACATTAAAATTACTAATAATATGAGAATTGCTTATTATTGAATTTTGCATTCCTATGATTCATGTCCTTTTATGATTATAACATATCCAATACGCATTCAAAGCAATTTGTCAAACCCTGCTCTCTCACTGTATCTTGATGTTCTTCATGACTAGCAAAACCAATATATTGTATTTAATTTACTATGTAAACATCTGGTTATGAACGAATCACGGTTTATAACAGAGAATAAAAAAAAGTGGCAAGAGCTTGAAGACTTATTGGAATCCGATACACGGGATCCGGATTTATTACAAGAATTATTTGTAAAAGTATCCAGTGATTTGTCCTATGCGCGTACTTTTTATCCTAATAGAACGGTCAGGTTATATCTAAATAGTTTAACACAACGGGTACTGGAGCTCATTCAAACACGCAAAACACGATTTTCGTTAGGTGTTCTGACAACTTTTTATCGTCATACACTGCCACAACAATTATGGAGGTCCAGATATGCCCTTTTGATATCATTTATTGTTTTTGCATTGGCTGTAACAATTGGTGCTATTTCTAGTGCACACGACATAGAATTTGTAAAAGTTATTCTTGGCGAAAGCTATATAGAAATGACCAACCAGAATATTAATGACGGTGATCCTATGGCCGTCTACAAACAGATGGGACAGGTTGACATGTTCTGGGGCATAACAATTAATAATATCAGGGTTGCATTTCTCGCCTTTGTGTTGGGATTACTTGGAACTGTCGGGACTGTAATCATCTTGTTGTCGAATGGCATTATGATCGGTGCCTTTCAATATTTTTTCTACCAAAAAGGTCTTTTTCTAACTTCCTTTCTCACGATCTGGATTCATGGTACTATTGA
>JAJCYJ010000426.1 GCA_029262975.1 Saprospiraceae bacterium | reverse complement strand
GCCACTTCAGCTGACAATGTAATCGTGGAGGGAGCATCCGTACTGATAAAGGGTAATTTATCGACTAATTTGGTAATGCCTGGAGCTTCTGCTGTCAGATTGAGATCAAGTCCAAACATCCTGTTATTTATTGGGTCCTCTCCTATATTTACTTTTTGCGTAAAAGGTCTTTCGAAAAGCCGCATGTATGTAGCCCCGATCGTGAAGTTTTCGTTAAATCGATATTCCCCACGAAGTCCGAACATTGTCTTTTGCTGTAAATTAAAAAGACCCTGATCTTCATATGAGACATTAATAGGCACGCCTTGCTGTAGATATGCGTCATTCAGAATTTTAATTCTTCCGATGCCATAATCGATATCGTAATCAATTCCTTCTCGTAATATTTGGCTTCCTGCCCTGACTATTACAGATCCTTGAGGAATATTAAAAGCACCCAGCGATATTTCAGAAGAAGTATTTGATTTTACCTGACCCTTGATCAGAAATCGATTCTTATTCAGTGTCTGTCTTGCCTTGGTAATCGTATTTTCATATAATTCCGGGTAAGCGTACTTATCAAATAACACTTGGTCTCCATCTAATAATTGCAACAGAGAACTCCCAAATGGTTCTAATACAGGAAATATGATGCTCCCTGTCCGACTGTTTACCGTAATACCAGGAACAAAATCAAATATGCCATCTTCCTGTGGGTCGCCGTAGGCATTAAGTTGATCTAGTTGGAAAAGGTTTAAAAGAGGTTGGTCTCTATAACCCGGTTCTGGAATATATCTGATAATAGTTGAATTCGTATTGTCTTCATAGAATATATCCAATTGAAATTCTTCTTGAGTCAGCTGCGACGTATTTAGTGGATATACATTTTTCATCATCAGATCCCAAGTCGGGATTCCAGGAACCTGATTGGTGCTTTTCAGCATTTTGAGATAGATAACATCTTCAGGTTCGGGGATATTTTGATTATTGATACCTCCCCTGTTGCTTTCATTTGTCATCTCACCCACTTTATAGATTTCATCTCCATTAAGTGAATAAGTGTATTCATAAGCCACTCCTAATACCTGGTTGGGTCTAAGTCTTTGATTCAGCGAAATATATCCCAATTCAGGATGGTAGCTATATTCATTACTATTCAGCTTCCGCATATTTTGCACCTCAAAATCCCTGGTCTGTTTCATTTTATAAACAGATTGTAACCTCGTAGCCACTTCATCTATTCCTCTTGTTTGTTCATCATTAACAAGATCCACAAACAATTTGCTGTTTCTATTAGAAGGGAGTCGATTGCCATCCTTATCCAGGTGATTAGCAACCATAGCAAAGGGTTGATATCTCGTGTCAGGATCTGAAAATTTTGATATATCTGATTCTCCAAGATATTCTAAAGACGCCGCCATCGTGGCATTCGTGAGGTTATTATTTTGATCATTGGTCACCCAGACTTCAATATTGGTAATTCTTGCCAAGGAGATCACCTGGGGGATGTTAAGCAAAGCCTTTTCAAAGTTTTCTCTGAAATAATGAGCGACAAAGAAGTGCCTGTTTTCATCATAATCATCAGGTCTTAACTCAAATTCCTGGATAAGTTTACCATTTTCGAGCGTTATAGACTCCCTTTCTGATCTCGACTGTGACGCCAATGCTGTCACCCAAAATTTACCAAATTGAAGTTCTGTCTTTAATCCAAAGAGATTTTGTTGCCCTTGAATTAATTGTCCAGGTAAATTGAAACTAATATTTCCTGCTTCAATAGTTTTAATAATATCATCCTCATCGAATAAGTCACTTCCATAACCGAGGTTTAGTTTATTATCAAAATCAAAGGTGGCTTGCGTATTGTAATTAAATCCGAGGTTTAATTTATCTCCAATTTTCCCTTCAACACCCATATTGATGTCCATATCAAACTCGGGAATTCCAAATTGCGTCTGGGTTTCTGGAGGAATGTTTGGGTTCTTTACATCCTGGTAAAAGAAACCAAATGTCAAGTCGATATTTCCAGTTGGTTTTATTTCAATATCGGTTCCTCCAAACAGACGATCGATGAGTAATGCATCAACATCAATTTCTGACATAGGATCAAGCTGAAGACCTCGTGTGAAGTCCTTTGACTTTATACCTGAAAGTTTTTGAAAATATTCCTTTTCCTGTTTTTTCTTCTGCCATTCAAGATATTCTTCCATGGTCAGATAAGTAGGGGTGCGATAGTATTCATCGCCTATTTTCTCCATTACAACATATTGACCAGTCTCAAAGTCATATTCAACTTGTTGATCCAGAATACTTGGCTGTATATCAAATGGATTATAGTAATCATCTGTAATAAAATCACCATATCTGTCCTGAATAGGAATAGTGTCCTGAATACCACTAATTATATCTCGATTATAGTCGTAATCAGGTGCAACAACGCCACTGCCTTGTACCCGTGGAAGTAGATACAACAGACTAAAGTAACATAGGGTAAAAATTATTCCAATCCGGCTTCTTATCATTATTTGGAGACCTCTTTAAGAAAGAATGCGGTACTAATACGGTAAAGTATCGAAAGTCAGTATAATAGTGCGCAAATTCTTTTCGCTCATTAGATAGATAATTCTGCTTTGAGTGATAATATGTAACGCAGTTTTAAGTGACTTGCGTATTCATATCTGATTTATGTAAGGTGTTGTAGTGCAATTTTAATTGTTTCCTCTGTACTTGTGTCTTGTGGAAGGGCTAACTTTTCCAGGACTTTGGAAATTTTAACTCGATGGAAGCCAAGAGCCAGGAGGGCACTAACGGCCTGATCAGAAGAAGTAGGCGGAGCTAAGGGTGATCCTGACACAATACCTGCACCATCCTTTATCTTGTCTCTTAAATCAAGAATTAATCGTTTGGCCGTCTTTGGCCCTACACCTTTTACTTTTTTGAAAGCTATATCATTATCAGTAAGAATAGCGGTCCTTACCTCCAATGGTTTCATGGACGATAATATTATTCTCGCAGTATTCGGTCCAATACCAGAGACAGAAATAAGAAGTACAAACAACTGCTTCTCTTCTTCATTGTGAAATCCAAATAAAGTGAGGACATCTTCTTTAACATAGAGATGTGTAAATAGTCTTCCCTGGTCGAGTTTTTCAATATTGGCATAAGTATTCAATGAGATATGAATCAGATATCCCACTCCCTGGACATCGATATATACAGTTGTTGGGGATTTGTAAGAATACTTTCCTTCTATATAGGCGTACATGTGTTTACTATTGTTCGGCGACAAAAGTAATGCTATCTCTCATCTTATTACACTACCTTCGTGCCACGCTAAGATCACGTCGGTATTTAAATGAATATACTTATTCTTGGGAGTGGTGGCAGAGAGCATACTTTCGCTTGGAAAATCAGTCAAAGCCTTCTTTGCGACAATCTCCATGTGGCTCCCGGAAATGCGGGAACTCAAAAGTTGGCTACCAATGCCGACCTGGATATTATGAATTTCCCTGAAGTGGAAGAGTATATTAAAAACAACAGTATACATCTGATGCTTGTAGGTCCTGAAGCTCCTCTTGTTGCAGGCATTGCAGATTACTTTGCAGAGAAAATACCAGGACTTATGGTGATAGGTCCACGCAAAAAAGCTGCTCAACTGGAGGGCAGTAAAGCTTTTGCAAAGACATTTATGAGGCAGTATAATATCCCTACAGCCAAATATTTTGAAGTGGATATGGAGAATCTGGAAGCAGGTATCAGTTACCTGAAAGCAGCAAAGGGGCCCTATGTATTAAAAGCAGATGGTCTGGCAGCAGGCAAAGGGGTTTTGATCATTGAAGATCAGAGTGAAGCCA
>JAJCYJ010000425.1 GCA_029262975.1 Saprospiraceae bacterium | reverse complement strand
GTAACGATCACTTTTTTGCATGGGGGCTGGACCGCGTCAATACCAACATTTTTAAATAGAAATTTTTGTTTGCAATTAAGATCTTTAAGTACCATTTTACCATGTGCATCAGGCACAAGAGATTTCCAGGTACGTGTTATGGTCCAACTGCCGCAAGAATCATTAGTCAGAATGTCGAGAAAAGAAATATCACCAACATTCCCGCAATTGTCTTTGAACACTGGATTTAAACCAGCATAGCCAGTTATATCATCCTTTTCGAATATAAGCCCAACTGATGCACAGCTGAACATACAAGAGTCCGGAATAATACCATCCCTGCGCTCAGCACAAGGGCATAATTCTGTGTAAGGCGGCAGTTTATCTTCGATAAGAAGATCTCCCCAGCATCTTACACCATCAGATTTTCTTTTGACAGAAACGATAAAGGATCCGGGTTTTGAAAATTTGATGTATTCTCCTTCTGTTCCATAAACGAAATTAATTCCGTTACTTGAAACGAGGATACTATCAGGTTTTGATCCATTAGGATTTTTAAGTGTTAAAAGAAATCCAGAAGGATCGGCATTTGCATCAGGTCCTTTTAATACGTGGGCTGCATTCATAATGACTTCACAATTCTGATCCATCGAGATGTTTACACCACCATTGCAGGCAAGAGATTGTGCATGTGTATGCACAGCGCCGGCAAGTAGAAAAAAGATGATAAAATACCTAAGCAATAAGTAGAGTTTACTCATAGGCATGACAAAAAGTTTAGGTTATTAAATGAGTGTTCTTTAACCTCGGTGACCCTTGTCACCATACTTTTTGAAAATGAGATAAGAGGTATATCCTCTTAAACTTTGGGATTAATACTATGTCACTTTAATCAATATTAGGGGAACTGATCAAAGTGATTTTATTATCAGGTATAAGACCCGTTAATAATCACATTTACTGATTGACTTTTCTGTAAAGAGTAGTAACCTATAAAGGTTAATCTCTATGAAAAGATCAACCTCTTTAACTTTTAAAAACTTATAATGGATTAAATAAGGGGGGGAGATACTCCCGCAGGAGTGACACAAATGTAATAGACAGGTCTCACACGAGGTAATTGTCGGACGGGTAATTATCGCATTTTAATTCTACTGATAATTAGAATTTATAATATAAAAGGCAAACTCTTGAATTTATTTATCCAATGTTTACACCTCTATCGTCGGTTAATTAGATGAATATGTAGCCGCTGGAGGCCCTGAACGGCTAAAGCTTTGCACCCAATATATTTTGTGCTTTGACATCCCTATACGCGTTACATCAGGATCTAAAAGCATTCGACAATGAGAGGGACTATCCTTCCATGCATCAAGGACAGAATAAAAATCATTATATCCATAAGCAAGGTTTTCGCCGATTTTTGTCCAATCGTATCCTATCTCATCTAAGCGGTCCCCGAGGTCTTCGCCTTCTAAAGACACGTGATCGAAATGTCTGTTTTTAGCAAGATACTTAGCATATCTACTTGAGACTTCATGCAATCGCATGTCCCATTTTAGTGGTCCTACTGGAGGCATCCACTTTGATCCGCACTTACAACCATTACTTCTGAGCAAATTTAATTCAGAAAGTACACGATCAATATCGGATGCAGCAGGTTGGGCTTGGAGAAGAATTGAAAATATTGAAAAAAGGATGGTGATCTTTAATTTCATGAGTGTTTTAACCGTGTACCGAGATGACTTTGTCCATGGCTAAGTCCAGTAATTCATACACTTTCTGGAATCCTCCGTCGTAGTATGGATCCGGGACGGCCATATTTTGTTCAGGGTAAACGTAATTTAACACTAGCTTTATTTTATCCTCGTGCTTTTTGTCTTTCACTAAGGCTTTAATATTCTGGTAATTATTAGAATCCATCGCTAAAATGAGATCGTAATACTCAAGATCTTCCAGTTTTATTTGACGTGCAATCTGATGACTTATATCGATACCGTGTTCTCTGGCTTTGTCAATGGATCTGCTATCAGGTGATTGACCAACATGCCACCGCCCTGTGCCTGCACTATCTACTTCCCACTGCAGGCCACGGGCTGCAAGCTTATTCTCCAGGATTCCCTGGGCAAGCGGAGATCGGCAAATATTTCCAAGACAGACCATCAATACCTTCATATCTTATAAAGAGCATATCTCATGCCAGAAAAAGCACTTCTGTCCTTTTTACTATTAAGAAGTGTAATTAAGGCATAATTTGAGGTTTATAAAATAATCCAATCCTCAACCCCGACATAAAAAAAGCTAATCCCGAACATTTCCAAATGCCGAAATTAGCTTCAAATTAATTTTTATTTACGTGATCAAACTCAATCACATCTAACCAGGCTTAGTCCCCGCCACCATCTCTATCATCTAAATCACCGCCACCCGTATCATCTGCAGGCCCATCATCTCCCTGACCATCATCTCTATCTCCACCATCTCTATCACAGGCTTCTTCAAATCTTCTCATTTCTTCATCGTTTTCAACAGTATATTTTTCATTTCTAAAAACTATCGTAACAGGATATTGAATACCTGGTTTTGCTTGCACTCCCGGATTTGCACTAAACCATTTATTCAGCGCTATTTTCATATCTTCTTTGTCTTTACCAGAAACCTTAGAACCATCGGACATTATATAACTCACCGGGTAAACGAGCTCTATACAAAAAGCCAGTGCGCCATAATTATTATCTTCTTTGGGATCACTACTTTCTTCTACATCACCTGACAGGGGTCCGGATAATCTAGTGTCACATTCAGAACTCAATCGTTCTAATTCTCCCACATTCGCTACAGTTACTGTTTGATCGCCAAATGAAACAGTTCTTGGAAATTGAAGAGTGGGTCTTTCAACTGAACTCGGATTGGCCTCATACCACGATTTCATTTTGTCAATTACTTCTTCCTTGTTATTGCCGCTAATTGTGGAACCATCCGGCATATTATAGCTCACAGGATAATGCAATGCTATACAAGTTGATTTGGATTCTTCATCTCCTTTCACACCATCTCCTGACCTATCATCACTTTTTAACGTTCTGCCCTCCCGGCTGAAATATAGATGAGTTACTTGATCCATTAATTCCGGGTTCTTAGATCTCAAGCCTATTTTGAAACCAAAATCTTTTGATTTTTTGGCATAGTTCACAAAGTTATCGGCTACATCTCGATTAAGAACAAATTGTACGGAAGAAGGCAAGAGCTGAAATTCAACTTCCGTGAGGTTTACGTCTTGGTCTATCTCTGAGATTAAGGAAGCATCAGATAATGTTTCAGTAGAAACGGCATCTGATATTATATCCGTACCCTCACTACATGACGAAAAAAGGATGAGCGTAATCAAGATTAAATAAACGAGATTTTTAATATTCATTTCATTGTAGTTTTTGAAGTATGCAAGTGTTTTGTGATAGAATGTGTCATATGTATTTATCCGGTGTACCAACCGGCTTGAAAAAACATTTTAATGTGAACGATTCATTTGGATACATGATAACTCTATTTTTGACAAGAAGATTATGTGCTATCTGTATTTCAATTAAACTTATTTGTCTTTGAAGTAATTTAATGAGTGGGTAAGAATTATAGCCAGAAAACTTTCTTACTAATATGTCTCAACAAGTCCGCTAAGGTATAATTTATCATTTAGAAATACCCTAGGTAGAAACACCTATTGAACTGTCTGATAACTCACCAGATCGAACAATTGTTTTGATTTTCCATATAATCTGTATCATGATCATCATAGATTTTTACTTCTTTAATTTTAGTCATGGAGAATCAGGTTATCAGGGCTAATTCAACAGCTACATCATTCATAAAATATGGGTTGTTCGTCGTATTACCAGTCTTTATGA
The DNA here is from genome assembly GCA_029262975.1 of Saprospiraceae bacterium. GTDB lineage: Bacteria > Bacteroidota > Bacteroidia > Chitinophagales > Saprospiraceae > JAJRXG01. Next base: position 565 of record JAJCYJ010000425.1, on the reverse strand, counting down.
AAGCTAGGTAAGCGTATTTTCCAAGCATAATATCAACATATAATTAATACTTTAGGATGACAAAGAATGTACATTTGTGGCCCGTCTAATACAACTGACGTTCTTTATGAAAATAGTCATCGCTGGAGCAGGAGATGTGGGATTCCACCTGGCTAAGCTGCTTTCCACTGCTAAAAAGGAGATAACACTCATAGATCTGAATGAAGATGTGCTGGAATATGCAGAGAATCACCTGGATGCATATACGTTAAGGGGAGATGCCTCATCTATAGAAGTTCTGGAAAATGCCAATGTACGTGCAGCGCACTTATTTCTTGCTTTAACTACTAATGAGACAACAAATCTCATAGCCTGTATTTTAGCAAAGAAGATTGGAGCAACGCAGACTGTTGCACGAGTGACAAATTCTGAATATCTCTCTGAAGCACAGAGAGAAAACTTTAAGGAACTCGGGATAGATCTTTTAATTTCTCCCCTGGAAATTGCAGCGGAAGAAGTTGTGAGATTAGTCAAGTATTGTGAGGTTACCGATAACTTTGAATTTGAAGAGGGAAAAATATCCCTG
>JAJCYJ010000424.1 GCA_029262975.1 Saprospiraceae bacterium | reverse complement strand
ACCAGAACGATCAAAAAGGGCTGCTCCGGAAGATCCCGGCTGATAGGTTGAATCGTCAAAATCATTGATATAATGACTGGATTCAGGAGAATTCCCCCCATTGTTCCAACCGATTGTCTTATCATGTATCAATGCCCTGTCGAAGTCCCACGAAATCTTCTTGATATCACCAACCGGATGGTGGATCAGAAAGGAAGTATCCGGTTCATAAGTAAGATCTCTTGTCCACCCGGCAAAATAAACATTAAGTGCTTCTGGAATCGTCTTTGAAATTTTGAGAAGCATCATGTCAGTATCTTCCCATCGGGACAACAATTCAGCACCCTGGAGCCCGAGCCCTCCCGGACTTTCCTCAGGATTTGCACAACTAAAACTCTCAAAATTAAAATCGAACCACCACATATCATATATAGGTGTAATCTCTCCAGATGGAGGGACAAGACAATGAAAGGCTGTTAATACGTATGGCTTTCGATCACCCATGGTATTATTCATAAGTGTCCCGGTACAGAGTGCAACCCCTTCTTCTGCCACCATCCTAATCCGCATTACGGACCGTTTCTGGTCTGCAAAATTCTTTCCTTCGTCACAATTAACATTGGTATGACATTCAAAAGAAGCTGCAAATCCCAGTTCCATTGCCCCGATATTAACAGGTGTGGCATAGACCTGGTGTAACATAAGTTCAGGCACTTCCTTAGTCATAGCTTCTAACACTATATCGCCTCTGAAAGGCCCAATCATAAAATTGCCGCCTGGATTATTGTTCAAATGATTGAAATGTTGGTCTTGCCATAATTGATCGGCAGAACGAACAATGAGCTTTTCGTCAGCTCCTAATTCAAAATTATGGAATAATAAATACACTTCAGCATTATCGCCAAGTATGACCGTGGATGTGTAGTTATCTTCTTTTACAAGCACAAAAGGAAGTCTTATCTCTGCTGTCTTTTTTACTTCAAGTATAGGGAGTGCTATAATGTTGGGAGCAATCTCAGAATTAGATTTTTGCCATAACGTGCGAATTTCATTGCGAAAGTCGATCGTTCTATCTGTCACATCATATTGGGCGAAAATGTTCTGAGACAGGAGAAATAAAATACCCAAGGAAAATAAGTGGATAAAATGTGATCTCATATTTTACTTTGACTTCCTCAATGACGGTTGCAAATCTAAGGGAATTTTTATGAAGCTGTCGTCTAAGAGCCTCATAAAACAGATCAATGAAATAATAGTCCAGCCCACCAGACATTTCCCTGAAAATGCGAGCATTCAGACGACAAATAGATTCCGGATTACACATTCATATTTCTGTAGGCTCTATAACATTTCAAACAATGAATAATCATTTTCATTTTTCGAATAATCATAGCAATTCTATGGTGCAAAACATCTGTAATAATTATTTAATACATTAACCACATTAGTATGTTTAGGACCTCTTTTTATTATGTAGTTTAATTAAAGTCAATTATTTAGATATTTACTTTTTTATTCATATATTGTTTTTTTAATATGTATTATTTCGTTAAACACGTTTTAATTAGCCATAGGATATTTGTTACAATCAACCAATCTGAGTGAGATGAAGAGCAATTTGTTTTTGCTTATCTTTTTATTTAATAGTTGCTTCCTCGTATCGCAGGATTTGCATTTTTCTCAATTCTACAATTCTCCCCTTAATATTAATCCTGGATCAACCGGGGTTTTCAATGGAGCACAAAGATTACACGCTGGTTACCGTACGCAATGGAATAACGTTGTACCATGGAACACCTTTACGGCAGCATATGACCGAAAGTTTATCCATAAAAAATGTACTGACCCGAAATCGTATTTTTCCGGGGGTATTGTGCTCAATCATGATCGAGTTAGTGATCTATCCAAATTAACACTTACTAATGTCAATATTACCGGTAGTTATACCCTTCGGATTGACTCTAGTAATTTGATCACATTTGGAGGACTTTTAGGACTTGCAGGCAGGGCATTTGATGAAAATCAATTGATTTGGGATAAGCAATGGATCAACAATGCATTTAATCTAGATGCGGATTCAGGAGAAGGTAATATCTCTAATCGAATCACTTTTATAGAGACCGCACTGGGCGTAAATTATCGATGGCAAAAACATGCGCGTACAAAATTGGATTTGGGTATTGGCGTCTTTCATTTAGCCCAACCAAATGTTGCATTCCACAGCAATAATATCGGTCTGTTCAGACGCTATTCTCTTTCTGCAGTTGGCCAATTTCAATTATCACAAAGACTTGATATTCAGCTCAATGGACTGGCTCAGTGGCAAGGTCCGTATAGCGAATATGTCATTGGTGGTCTGGGTAAATTATATGTAAATCAAAACCCTGGCAGACATGTTGAAGTTCATCTTGGTCTTGGTTACAGGACCTCGGGATCTTTATTTCCCATTCTGGCAGTGCAATACAATCGAATCTATGCCTCTGTCAGTTATGATATAGACATGTCGGACATAAATGAATTAAAAGGAGTTCGACCCAATACCCTCGAATTACATTTTAGATATATAATAGCCAACCCTATATGGGGTAAAAAAGGTTGCCCGATATATTAATGTTATGATCAGATTAAAAATGAAGACTTCACAGCTTAAAAAAATTCCGTAGAAAAACCGAATCGAAACATGCAGCGCAAGAGCGAATATTATTATATAAAACAAATTTTTCTTGTCCTGGTGGGCATGATTAGCACTGGTTTTGTTGTTGCTCAATCCAATCCAATTGCCCTAATAGGTGGGTCACTGACATATACCTGTTCTCAGGAAGAGGGTAAAAATCAAATGCATGAAATTATCCTGACGATAAGAAGAGATTGTGCTGACACAACTGGACAAAGGGTATTTGATCCTTATGCTATCGTAAATGTGTTTACACGATATGGTCATCAACTCCCTTTAGGATTACGCCCTCAACTGAGTCTCGAACTTGTCTCGACACAACAAGTGAACGACACCTCAGACGAATGTGCAAAGGAATGTAAAGAGCAATGTGTGGAAGAGGCAATTTATAAAACCACATTGTGGATACCCAATTGTCCTGGAGGCTATATTTTGGCATACCAAAGATGTTGTCGTACAGAAGATTTAAGAAATATACAAGACCCTGGACTTACGGGCAGTACATATTGGATTCATTTGACAGAACAAGGAATCTATGAATGTACCAGTACGCCTAACCCATCGGAATGGCCGGATAGATCGATATGCGTCAGCAAAGAATATACATTTGATTACTCTGTCACTGACCCGGATGGTGATTCTCTTGCTTATAAATTATTTATCCCTCAAAAGGGAGCATCTCAGAAGAATCCTGCACCTGGCAGAATTAAAATTCCCCCATATTTTAATGAAGAATTTACACCACCCTATTCTGTAGAAAATCAATTAGGTGGATCTGCTATGCTTGAAATTGACGAAAAAACCGGGATACTGACAGTGACACCAGATACCAAAGGTCGGTATGTCTATGGAGTACTCATCGAAGAATGGAGAGGCAACAATCTACTTTCAGAAGTAAGACGGGATTATGAATTTAATGTTTGTGTTCCAGACTGCCCTGACATAGTGCCACCTCAGCTGGATTCTATTCAGTTATGTGAAATTGACACTTGCGCATTTATCACATTGGCATCTGACTACACTT
>JAJCYJ010000423.1 GCA_029262975.1 Saprospiraceae bacterium | reverse complement strand
GCGTGCGATGAGTTGAATCAGTTCACATATGTTGCTTCACATGACTTACAAGAACCATTGCGTGTGGTCAATAGCTATATGGAATTATTGCTCAAGCGTTATGAAGATCAATTAGATGAAAAAGGACGCAAATATATTCATCGTGCAATTGATGCAACAACCAGGATGAAGAAGCTTATTAATGATCTCCTTTTGCTTACGAAAGTAGATTCCAAAAGTAAAGAATTTGCAGAGGTTAATGTTGCAAGTATTGTCGATGATGTTTTCGAATATATAAATACAAATAGAAAAGGAATAAAAGTTGATGTGACTATTGGGAAATTGCCCAATGTGACAGGTGAGGAACCACAAATTAGACAACTCTTCGAAAATTTGATTGGTAACGCCATCAAATATACCAAAGATGATGTGGTGCCTAAAATTAAAATATCTGCCAAGGTCAAAAAGGGAATGATTGAATTTGCTATCGAAGATAATGGGATTGGAATTGACGGCAAACACTTAGACCGAATCTTTGTAATCTTCCAGCGTTTGCACAGTAGATCAGAGTATAACGGAACGGGTATAGGTCTTGCTCTTTGTAAAAAAATAGTCGAGCGCCATACTGGTTCTATGCGTGTAACTTCTAAACCAGGCAAAGGCAGCATCTTTTATTGCACATTGCCGAATTATAAATAAAAACAGTAATTATGAAAGACGAGTCAGCTGAAATTTTATTAGTAGAGGATAGTCCTGATGATATTGATCTTACTATTGAAGCCCTTGAAGAAGGTAAACTAAAAAATAACTTAAATGTTGTAATGGATGGAGAAGAGGCTTTGGCTTATCTGAAAAAGAAGGGGAAATTCAAGTCTGTACCAACTCCCGATTTAATCTTGCTCGACCTTAATCTTCCAAAATTGGATGGGAGAGAAGTGCTTAAGGAAATCAAGGAAGATTCAAATTTGAGAATGATTCCGGTTATTGTATTGACTACTTCAAAAGCAGATGAGGATATTATGAGGGCGTATGATCTGCACGCCAATTGCTATGTAACGAAACCAGTTGATTTTTCAAGTTTTGTAGAAGTAGTCAAGAAAATTGAAGGTTTCTGGTTCAGTATTGTAAAACTTCCTTCCTAAGATGAAAAGCTCGAAACTAAATATCTTATTAATAGAAGATAATCCTGATGACCAGGAATTGATCCAGGAATATCTTTGTGATGGAGACTTCAATGTGAATATCCTAAGCATAAGGCAAAATCTTCAATCAGGTATAGAAAGACTGAAGAAAAAAGATATTGATATTGTGCTTTTGGATTTGAGTCTTCCTGATAGCTTTGGTCTTGATGGGTTCAAAGAGATATCTGCGAATTATCCTGAAATACCCGTTGTGATCTTGACTGGATTGTCTAATTCAGAATCCGCACTCGAAGCGATAAGGGTAGGAGCCCAGGATTACCTGGTCAAAGGTGACTATGATCCTGCTCTGCTTTTTAAAACAATTAACTATGCTATTGAAAGAAATAAAATGATTACGAGTTTGTTCAAAGCGAACCTTCAACTCAAAGAAGCAAGGTCTACTGCACTCCAACTTGTAAATGTTTGTAATATTGCAAGAGAAGAAGTAGAGGCGACACAAAGTGATTTACAGCGCCAGAAGGAAGGACTAGAGCATTTTGCTTATGTCTCAACACATGATCTGCGTGCTCCAGTAGTTAATCTTCAAAGTCTGCTAAAATTTATTGATCGGAAAAATTATGCAAATGAGCAAAACGCAGTGATCATCAATAAAATGGATATTACAGTCGAGCAAATGAGTGAGACGTTACATGACTTAATTGAAGTAGTTGCCGTAACAAAGGAAGCGGAACAAAGAAAACCGGAAGTGCTTAAATTAGAAAGTATTCTTAATAAAGTAATTTTAAATATTGAGCAATTAGTTAAGCTGCAAAATGCAAAGATTATTTGCGACTTTTCAAAAGCTGATCAGATCAGATATGTTCCCGGTCATATAAAAAGTATTTTTCAAAACTTGGTGACCAATGCTATAAAATACAAGGACCCAAAACGTGATCCCGTTATCAATATTGAATCAACCAAAAGTAATGGATATACTTGTATTAAAGTTCAGGACAACGGGTGCGGAATAGATATGGATAAACACGGTAAGAAGATCTTTACAATGTTTAAACAATTACACATAGATTCTAAGGGTAAAGGGCTTGGGTTATACATCGTAAAATCACAGATAGAGGCACTTGGAGGAAAAATTGAGGTCGAAAGCAAAATAGGAAAAGGAACCTTATTTACAATCCATTTAAAAGATCAGTTAAATGGAAATTAAACTTAAAAGAATACTCGTCATAGATGATGATGAAACCAGCAATTTTATCAACGAGATTATAATTGGTCGTGCCGAGATTGCGCATGATGTGAAAGTTTTCATTTGTGCAAATGAAGCCCTCGAATACCTAAAGAACGGAAATGACTTTCCGGATTTAATATTACTTGATATCAATATGCCTTTCATCGACGGATGGGAATTTCTTCAGGCATATTTCGATTGTAGATTCAATCAAAAACATAAGACACTTATCTGTATGCTTTCATCTTCCATTTACGAATCCGACAGAACGAGGGCTGCGTCTTACCCTGATCGGGTCGAATTCATTAGCAAGCCTTTGACAGTTGAATCTTTACATGAACTTGCAACTATTGTCAAAGAACGATACGCGAAGGTCCTAGACTAAGCAAGTAATTGTGGATTGAATATTTTGAATCTTGGCTTTTCTGCCTAATACAGTTTCAAAGATTAGAATTTCGATGTGGTGTGATTTTTATAAAAATCATGACAAACTATAATATGTGATAATCTCACCCTCGTGGAGATAGTTATTATATAAATAGATTCTTAAGCCGTCTTGAAATAATCATTATTGACGGGTGCCATTCACTTCTTCGAGATTCCAAGAGCAAAATACTGATATGGGCCCGATTCGGATAATGGCCATTTGCTGGATTTTTGTAAAGACGTGTACCAGAGGAAGATAAATCGTCTTAAACAGTCGCTCTTACAGAGCTTAAATTTCTACTCTTTGAATCTATGGTCTGAAGACCCAGGCTGAAATGTGAAGCCCCTCCGGGGTTGTTCCAAAAGTAGATTCTCTATATAACTACAATTCATAGCTTCGCAACAGAATGATACCGTTCGTATTAACGCTTTAGAGGGCCGGGGATCGAATGAAGTGTAATGCAGAGTATACATTTTGAGCTGTCGCCGCTCATGAAATTATTAATACGTTACTTTCCCAAAATATGAATACGATGAAATGAGCTTCACCTTGTGCTGACTATTCTTATGTACAGTTTTAATTGTAATTTATTTAATCCGAATGTCACATGAGAAAGAAAGTGAATAAATCCAAAAGTATGAACCCGGATTAAAACTTATCTCCTGATGAGCGATTCCAAAATTTGCTCCCCACGCATTTCGGTTAGCATTCATAGTAAAGTAATATCCTATATTGAACTTCTGAGAATTAAGTTTTATAATAGCGTTTTGATCTATCATATTTCTAATCTTTTCTACTTCTGGAGAATAACCCAAACCCATGGAAATGCTAAAATAATTTTCCGCATTTTTTCGATATCTTCTGAAGTTTATCGAACCAGATTTGCTTGATCCCAGATCATTCGGAATGATATATGGTCTGATGAAGATGTAGTTATTTCCAAAATAGTGTCCAATTGATCCGGTAAAAATATAAGTAGAACCACTGTTATATTTTAACGTTCGAATACCTAATGAAGCTTCTAGACTGTGAGGCAATGATTTATACAATTCTGTACCATAACGAAATTTTGGAAACAAGAAAGAATTGGAAAAACCCAAATTGAGATACGCATACAGACCTTTTGCAATATAGGGATAGGCATCTAATTCAAATTGGACACCATTGGAGTTAAACCTTCTATTAAAATTCACTCGTCCTATTATACTTCCATATTTAGTCTGCCTTCCATATTTAATAGCGTAATACTGCATCGGATCAAATGTAGAAGAGTATAAATCTGTTGACGCTCTCAGACCTATGGTATTATAACTCAATTCATTGATAAGATAATTTCTATAATCAACAGCTTTTTGATGAAGTGGGTGGGCTTTTATGAGGGATTCCAAGGTAGTTATGGCTTCTTCAGGGATATTACTTTCAGCTTGTGCCGAAGCTTTTTTGTACAATAGTGTTTCATCGTCCGGGAAATATTGAAGTCCACGAGCAGCGAGGTTCAAAGCTTTTCTTGCATGATCAGCCCACAATTCATTATTAATAGCCCCGATCCATGCATCCTTTCTCATTGGATCTTTTTTTAAAACATAGTTAAAAGATTCGAAGGCATCTTCATAAAGACCATCCCATGAATAGGTGCTACCAAGAAAAACACGGATATCGTGATAATCGGGATATTTGGTTAGGATGTGATTCAGAATATCGCGAGATTCAGATTTGTGGCCGTTAAATGCCAGATCACGGGCTAATTTAAATGATACATCAGGATCGGTGTTAAATTCTGATATTTGACCTTGCAATGGAGACCAAGTCAAAAGTATTAATACCAATATTGTGTTGAGATTCTTCATCATGTTGCTATTAAAATGTTTCATAAAATGATTTAAACTCTTGGTTTTCCGGATACTCTAGAATGAGCCCGGCCAATAGTGATTTGGCTTTATCAATTTGATTCATACGTTTACAAGCTTTGGCTAGTTTAAATTCTATCTGTGCACTATTGATTCCTATTCGGGTAGCCTCAGACACCACAAGTGCAGCCTTTTCGTCTTGATTAGACCACCAAAATACATCCAGTAGAGCCAGATAACCATCTTCATAATAGGGAGCTCTTTGTATAGCAGATGTCAATTCTTCTTCAGCTTTCTCGTATTGCTGATCCCATGCGAGTGCTCTTCCTTTAAGTATTCTGGCATCTATGTATTCAGGATTCTTTAATAATATAAACGCGCACAACAACTGAGCAATTTCAAAGTGGTTTTCAAACGCTTCAGTCCTTGCCATTTCAAAGATTCCATCGATTTCTAAGTTTTGTGTTAAGTGTTGGACTTGTGCTAATTGTGCAGAGGTGAGTGGATTTCGAGATTCGATCCACTTATTTTTTAATTTGGGGTAGATTTTATTTTCGGAGGTAACATAATTATTTAATGCTCTAAATTCATTTAGCTTTATTTCAATTTGGTCATATTTTTCTGGATCGTCAATTTCATACGCATTGAATTCTTTAGATATTCGATATATTTTATCTCTGCTTAGTATCATCGTGTCAAGAATCAAATCCTGGATAAGTCCCTTGTATCTTATTAAAGGAATCGTGTGATCGTTTCTAAATTGTCTTGCTGTGTCGAGACCTGCGCCCATCCAGGCGATTTTTTCGGGCATTTGTAGATAATATTTGGCTTTTAGCAATGCAGAAATACTTGGTGTCACATCAAGGTGTGAAGAAACCGAAGAGAATTGTTCAGGTTTTTTAATCAGAGGACTGTAAATCATAAAAGGAACATGAAATCTGCTCAATACATCTTTGTGAGGAATTGGAATTAATCTATGGTCTCCGGTGATAATAAAAATGGTGTTTTCAAATTCATTCTTTTGCTTATAATCGTCCATGAATTTTTTTAGTGCATCATCGGCATATTTAAGACTGGCAAATATTTTCTTGTTGGAGACAATAATCGACTTCTTAATATTTGACAATTTTGATTTTTCCAAAAACTTATCGATTTTCAATTCATAAATTGATCTTCCGGGAAACATGAATGGTTCATGAGCAGTCTGTGTAATAATTATATCGAGTCGAGGGTTACTGTTTGAATTAAAGGATGATAAGGCTTTAGTGTATATTTCATGATCGGCATATCCCCATGAAAAACCAGCAGAATTAGATTCAATTCTTTCATATTCGGGACCATAACTTTTTTCATCAATAAGTCGTTCAATACCATGATATTCCAGAAAGTTGAGTTTTCTGTCAAAGGATGAATTTGACCCTTCATAATAGGATGTCAAAAAGTTATTGGCCTTCAAAATACTTATAAGAGAAAGATGAGAAGGAAAGTCTTCCAATTCAAGAAATCCATTTGTTCCAAAAGGAAGAGAACCAAAAAGGGACGGAAGAACACCGAACGAACGCCCACTATTGCACACAAAGTTTTTCCAATTAAGGGATTGAAGTGCAAGTGAATCCAGGAATGGGGTAAATCCTGGATATTCTGCCCCTGCACCTGTAAAATCACTGCCGAACCCTTCTAACACAATGAAGACAAGGTTAGGTATTTCAGCCTTCAGAGTAAAGAAGGGCCCCAGAACATTCTTTGTTTCATCAATAGGTCTGAGTAGGGGATAATCATTATCCGGATTTCCAGAATTTTTATAAATTAAATCATTGTTTATTTTACTTTGAATAATATCTCCGACGAAATATTCAATCTTGTTTTGCCCCATTTCTATTGAAGGGCAGGGCATGACTATTCTAAATATCCCTGTGGCCACGATTGCAATAAAAAAGGCTCTCCTGTAATGAATATTTGCGATTCGTTTAATTAAAACATGCTCTAATACCAGCATCAGTATTGGGCATGCTAAGAATGCTAAGACTAGCAGAATTGAAAAATCTTCGGAATTAATAGATGATAAAAAAATATCCCTACTTGAATACCCCAGAAAGTCTGCGCCAAGCGGGGTCCTTGCGGAATAATAGTAAGCTACGAGCATCATTTGCATAAGTGCAGCTGATATGAAGGCTATGTTAGAAAAGATTATTGCGGACTTACTATTTATTTTATTCAATAATAAAAATGGAAAGAAGATTGAAATCCCAATAACACAGGCGATCCAGAAGTCATTTATATACGTATAAATGAGGACAGAATAATCGTTTTGTAATGGACCGGTTCCAGGGCTACCTAGAAAATATCCGGCAGTACTGACTGTCCAAAAGGCGACTATAAGTGCCATTACCCGGTATAGGTAATGGGTATGACTATTTAGCAAATGGCCAAACTTCATAGATGTCATTTTTATTTATTAATAGAGTAGAACCTAAAAGATTTTGAGTGCTCTATAACAAAAGCACAAACGGGTACACTACATTTTGATCAGGAAGATTTTGAACAATAGATTGGAAAGAAAAAGAAGGATTTCACTTTTAGGGCATATGGATCATATAAGACCTTCAGCCATCAATATTATATGTTCTTCTATGTAAATATATAAGAAAAATCCTACATATATACTATATTTGTAGAAAAAATAAGATAAGTTATAAGGGTAGATGAGAATTCAGTTGTCTCTTATATTAGAAATTACTTTACTATGTTATCAGCTTTTTATTTTTTGATTGAATTTTATGGTTATGGAATATTGATTTATTCCTTTCTACTCATGCTTTCCTATTCTGTGCTTGGAGCAATTTCTTTTTTTGCCCTTAAAGAATATATTGGTCAAAATGAGGGAGTTGACTATAACGATATATTGCCTTCCTCTATAGCTCCCTCCATATCACTTATCGCACCAGCATATAATGAGGAGAAGACGATTGTTGAAAATATTCGATCACTTCTATCACTACACTATTCTAATTATGAAGTAATACTTGTTAATGATGGAAGCAAGGATAATACGTTACAAAAGGTAATTGAGGCTTACCAGTTAGAGGTTGTAAACTTTGCGATAGATTATAAATTAGAAACTAAAGGAATAAGGGGTGTATATAAGTCGACTCTGCCTGCATTAAACAACTTAATCGTTGTAGACAAAGAGAATGGAGGGAAAGCGGATGCTTTGAATGTGGGCGTTAATATATCGACAAGTAAGTATATCACTTGTATCGATGTGGACTGTATACTGGAGCAGGATGCTCTACTTAAAATGATAAAGCCCTTTTTGCATAGTAAAAAAAGAGTGATCGCTACTGGGGGAGTCATTCGAATCGCCAATTCTTGTATAATTGATAATGGAAAAATTACAGATGTTCGTGTTCCTGATTCGTTTTTAGCCAGGGTACAGTTATTAGAATATTTGAGGGCCTTTTTATTAGGTAGAATGGCATGGAGTGATCTCAACGGATTATTGATTATTTCAGGTGCTTTTGGAATGTTTGATAAAGACATCCTGTTAAAAGTAGGAGGATATAATCACGACACGGTAGGGGAGGATATCGAATTAGTCGTGAGAATAAGGAGATATATGATCGAGCAAAAAGAGCCATATAAAGTTTGTTTTATTCCTGACCCACTTTGCTGGACGGAAGTGCCAGAATCAATGGATGTGCTCATGAATCAGCGTAACCGATGGGCCAGAGGGACAATTGAAACGCTTAAAACACACCGGGTTATGTTTTTCAATCGCAAATACGGTATTTTAGGATTGCTAAGTTATCCCTACTGGTTCTTTTATGAGTTTTTAGCACCACTATTAGAATTCATGGGGATAGTCCTCCTTTTGTTACTTGCTATCTTCGGACTCGTTGATTGGACATTCTTCTTCATTCTTCTGGCAATGGTATATTCATTTACAATTGTCTTCAATTTGTGTGCAATACTAGCTGACGAGATGACTTTCTATCAATATAAACGAGTCAAGGATGTGTTGAGATTGATAGGTACCGTTTTTCTTGAACCATTGCTATTTCATCCGTTGGTAGTTTGGGCTTCTGTGAGAGGTAATATTGATTTTTTAAAAGGGAAGAAGAGTTGGGGAGAAATGACAAGAAAAGGTTTCAGTAAAGAAAATGAACAAATAAAATTGCAATTAAGTACTGGATAATAATTCAATAAAAAAAATAATCCACTGTAGTTTATGAATGTTAAGCCTTTAAAGAAAATAAATCGATTAATGACCAAAAAATGTGAATAAAAAGTTTAATTATCTGAAATATGTAAAATTTGTTTGTATATTAATAAAAGATTTTAAAAATTAGATTTATCATTAATTAGTAATAATTTTTCAAAGAGTTTTTGGTTGATGCAGTGATTGGAGGCCTGATCTTTCTGGAACAGGTCTCCTTTCTTTAGACTAATAAATGTATCACTGGGAATCCGGATAAGCTGTCAGAATTCAGAGTTTTTACAAGAGAAATAACCACTAAGAAAATGGTAAAATCCCAATATTCAGAATAGCGAAGAAAATAATTGGGCTCCTTATTATCTGTTGGTCTCACATGGCCATTGAGTCATCTTTCTGAACGAACAAATGACAAAACCTATCCTTTTAGACAATCGGAGAAAGGACTTCCCAGTCCTTGAAGATATTAATCCTGGGGGGCACCAGTTTTCTTGGGTCTCATCCGATTGATTGCGCCCTGTATAGAGGCCATGAAATAATCATATTTACGTGGAGAAAGACCAAACCAAGGATTCATACAAAGCCATTGAGCGATGTTGAACATTTAATAGGAAATCATGAAAATAATCAAGACGCCTCTTTAGTCGTAAATGTGATGCGG
>JAJCYJ010000422.1 GCA_029262975.1 Saprospiraceae bacterium | reverse complement strand
TTAATCAAAAGTACCTGACTTTGGGTATATCGACGGGATTACGATATAATTTTTAAAATGATATGCAGCAATACATCCTTAAACGGTATCTAATAGACAACTAAACTCATAATCATGATTTTAAAAAATTATTCTAATTTGCTTACTGTCTGCTTAGTTGTTGTGTCAGCGGTTATAATTAGTTGTACAGCAGAATTTGACAATTTTACTCCTTTTGAAAAAGTCGAAAAAATTACTTCATTATTAGACCCCCAAGAAAATAGTCAATCTATTTCGTTTAGTAATGAAACGGGTATTTCATTCACGACCGATTATTTTTCAATTATAACCATTCCACCAGACGCCTTTGATATATCTGGAGTTGAGGGGAGTGGCGAAGTAATTTTGAAATATTTGGAAATCTATTCAAGAGGAGATAAAATAAAATATAATGTGCCTACTATTTCCAATGGAGAATTATTATCATCTGATGGTGTTTTTCATTTTGAGGTATTTGCAGGTGAAGTCTCTGTAAAGTTGAAACCCGGAAAAAAAATCAAGGTTGAACTCTTTAATAGTAATCCAAACTTTAAAATGGAATTATTCTATGGAAGCTTGAATAGTCAGGACAGGTTTAACTGGGAAGAGGCTGATCGAGACAGAAATAACACAGATGGCGTTCAGATAATAGAACAGAGAGATAGCACTGGCGAGTTATTAATAGGTTATGAATTTTTTACGGACAGTCTCAGATGGATAAATGTCGATGTATTTGTGGATATTCCGAAAGACGATAAGACTGAAGTGTGTGTTGAATTACCCAGTATTTACAATAATCAAAACACGACGGTTTATATGGTTTTTCGCGATTACAATTCTGTCCTTGCTATGCATGCCGAGAATGAATCATCCAAATTTTGCGAGCCCTATGGTACTTCTCCGATTGGCGCTAATGTCACATTTGTAGTAATCTCTAAGCAGGGAGAAAATACATATCATTTTGCCATTGAAGAAGCTGCGATAACGCCGAATTTTATAACTGGAATAAACCCAACAGAAACCGAAATGGCTGACATTATTGCAGCCTTAGACAATATATAGCTTACCTCAACATCCGATTTTCACCTCTTAATTGTTGTATTATTAAGATTAGGGTCACCATAAAACGGTGGCTCTTTTTTGTATACGTGTCAGCTATCTAAACCTATCTTTGTCTCCATGCCCACCAATAAACATGCAATTATCAGATATCGCACGATAGACAGGTGTCTAAGAGACATTGAACAACAATGGACCTGGAAAGAACTGGCAGAGGCATGTAACAGGGACATATATCACAGTACTGGGCGTGATGTCAGGGTGTCCGAAAGAACCATAAAGTATGATATTGCTGCGATGCGTTCCAATGAAGTATTGAGTTATTTTGCACCGATTGAATATGATCGAAAAGAAAAAACATATTACTATTCAAATCCAAAATATACGCTGACTGAAAGTCCTATAAATAAATCTGACACACAACTACTCAATAGCGCTATATCCTTACTTGAGCAATTCATGGAGGTGCAGGAAGTCGTAGGTATTCATAATATACTTACCAAACTTGAAAGCAGCCTTGATAGAAGAAAAGATCAGAATGAGCCCATTATCCAGTTTGATCATGAAGTTGACGCACCAGGACAAAAATGGCTACACAGACTCTACCAATCCATTAAGAAAAGAGAAGCTCTTACTATCTTGTATCAGGCCTTTGGCAAAAACCCTGCAAATCGAATTATTAGTCCACAGTTACTTAAAGAGTACAAAGGAAGGTGGTATTTGTTAAGTTTTGATCATGGAGTTAAGGATAGTCGGGTTTATGCGCTCGATCGCATTAAGACGATCACACCAAGTATTACTTCTTACCTACAATTGGAAAAAGTAGAAACTAAGAAATACTTTGATCAGGTCGTCGGAGTGTCGGTACTTAAAGACAAGAAAATAGAGGAAGTCATTTTTGAAGTATATGGTCTGCAGGTTCATTATTTTAAGACAAAACCCCTGCATGCATCTCAAAGGTTATTAGAAGAAACTACTGATCGGGCTATATTTAGTATTACTGTTCTTATCAATTACGAGCTTATATCCGAACTTATCTCTTATCATACGAATCTTAAAGTTCTGTCCCCTCCCGGGCTTCAGTTAGATATCAAAACACTTATAGATTCTTTATCAAAATATTATTTTTCCTAGCCTAAGTTACTGAATATCTGTAATTTATATATACATTAATATTTGCATGCAAATATATTGCACGCTCCTTTCTTTCTTAGTATTATTATTTGAACCTATATAACCCTCAACCCAATGACAACAAAAATATCAACCATCCAGCATCTTTTCATTATTGATACTTCAGTTAGATCTTACCAGGAAAAAAGTAATCTTATCTCGCGGGTCAACGACAGCTTGGACTCCATTCGATTAGTAGCAAAAAGAAACTATAAACAAGCACAGAAGATCACAATCATGTCTATCAAAGACAATCAAATTAAGTGTATGTGTCATGATCTTGATATAACTGAAACAAATGATTTTTCTATTGGTACCATCACACTGAATGAACCCGTACAACTTTTCGATGCTATTGGAACGGGGATAGCAACCTGGCGTGCCTTGGCTCACAAACGAACGGACTCAATAAAACACCAAGTTTCATTATTCACGTCTGGCAAGGATTTTGGCTCTCGAAAATATTCTATTTGTACGCTTAAATCTATTATAACTTCACTCACTACAATTGGCTGGCAATTTACATTGATAGGCCGTAATCCACTTTTATCATTGATAGCAAGCAACCTGGGGATACATAATTATTATAATTGCAGTGCTCCCCAATCATATAGAGAACGTAATTTCCTTATCTCCCGGTTGAAAAAACAATGGCAGTTGCAACAGATAAAAAATCATCCTGATAATCACGCATTCAAAGCTGCTTAAAAGGAATAGTAAACACAGGAATAGTCTTTTAAGTGATGCGTGAGGGTTAAGCCGATTGATGTAAACGACCAATAAATGTTGTCAGATCACTCATAAAACATCAAGGTATTATTCATTCATTCATTCGCCATGCCAATGACCACATTGTTGCATATTGTTCACTAACAGCATTCAACGTTTGGTTCAGAGCCTTACAACAACTTCAATAGACGATATTTTTGACTAATTCAAAACTTCCGAGAACTTCAAGTGCCAAATTTTGAAAAGCCAAAAAAGAACAGATCCCTGGCGTCCTGGATTTTTATCAATATGGTGTAAAGTATTTAAAAAGTCAATAATTTTGATTGTTAATCAATAAGTTATACATTAGATAAAATTTTAATGTGTGATGGAACCTACTGTGGAGACATTAGTCCTGCATCCAGCGATATTGATTGCTTCCGGATTTGAATCGATTACTTCCCGGCAAGTACGGTTTTTAAATGCACATCGACAACACTTTCATACGAAAGCCTGCGATTTGAACGAGACGTTAAGTTTGTCTCCAAATCATTATGCCCTGGGTGGTATATTGAATCCATGCGGATATTTGTTGGATAATAATCAAGCCTATCACAATAGCGCAGATGAAGTAAACGACTTTCCATTTCTTACAAGAAGAGCCATTCTTAAATATTTTTATACGGAAGACATGACAACCATTTGGTCTGAATTGCTCGTAGAATTATTCTCAGATTTAAGCTATTTCTGTGTCCAACACAAGCGGTCCCGGGATTACTTCTACCCTTCTAAAAAAGTAATTCATGAACTGTATCCTAATCCCATATATCATAAGATATCAGCTCTTCACCTCTGTGGTCTGGGAGGAAAATTAGTTGATGCATTCGGTTACGTTTTCAATCAGTTCAAATTATATGAAGAACGAAAGGCTAAAAATATCGACCAATATCAGCACTTATAAAGACTCGGACTAATGGGACATCAGAACACATTAATGCATTAAAGAGTAACTCACAGGCGTCTGCGTCGAGAGTCGCTTAGATCTGGTGTACATATTAATCTTCAATTATCCTGGATTTGGCAGACACAGCAGCAACATTAAAAAATCCAAGAACTGTTTTTGTGTCAGACTGAACATTGGATTGAGTATTCGCCAACGGTATCGAAAAAATTCCATTGTCACCATTATTGATCTGATCCCGTGCAATTTCCAGGAAGTTAAATGCTGCATTGCTTATCGAGTGTATCTCAACTTTGATTTCGTCACCAGCCAAATAAGGTGTCGGCAAAAGGTCTTCGTCCAAGGGGTTGACAAGTTCTCTTATCGGAGGGATAAAAACCAAACCATCTATGCCCGTGCCGGCATCAAACCCTGCATCATATGCTATGTTCAATTCCTGAGTTTTATCAAGAAATTCACCATTTCGAAAAGTTTTAATCCAATAGGTATCTCCCAATCCTTGAAAATCCCTGGCATAAAACTGTCCATAAAGTCCGTCATCAAGAAAGATTTCATTTTCCCTGAACTCTATCCCAAGAGAATCTATTTCTGGAACCCTGAAGAGCTCTGTAACCGCTGTATACGTGTCTTCCAGGTAACTAATATTCAAGGTGAATTGGTCGCCGATTTCTCCAAAATTCATGTCTAATGGAGTCCATACATATTCACCTCCGCCAATATGTGTAAAGTCGAATATCATACCGTCATCACGTTGTACCTTAACTAGCGCATTAGCTACAATAGGGGGCGGGCTATTGTCAAAATAAGGCTGTGAAAGACTCAAGAAGATCGACTGTTCTTGTTGCAAATTATTAATCCATGCATCCACGACCAAACGTGTCTCAGCTTCTGCCAAAGGCACATCTATCACATCTTCACAACTAAAAAAGAAGATCACAAATAATCCCAAAAAAGCTAAATTTTTAATCATTGCTAAAATTTGAAATTATAAGATACAGAAGGAATAAAATTTCCAATTACAGAAAGTCGAATGGCCTCTGTCACACGCTCGTCCTGCTGTCGAAAAAATATACTGAATGGATTGCGTTTACTATAAACGTTATATATTGAAAAGACCCATTCTGACTGCCATCTTCGATCAGGGTTCTTTTTTCCTTGCAAGGTTGCAGAAATATCAAGTCGGTGATAGAGCGGAATTCTTACATTATTGCGAGTCTCGAGGGCATTATAGGGAATAACATAGCCTTGTTGAATGAATCGTGTAGTAGGAAAGGTGGTTGGGGTTCCTGAAATCAAAACAAAATTAGTGCTAAAGCTCCAACGATCATTCAAATCATAAAACCCAGTTAAACTGAAATTATGCGTTTGATCATACCGCGAAGGGTACCAGTCATTATTATTAATCCCGCCAACTTGCCGTTCGCTTCTCGCTAATGTATAACTCGCCCATCCTGTGAAATCTCCTTTGCTCTTCTTCAGCATCAATTCTAATCCATATGCTCTTCCATCTCCTGATAATAAATCAGCCTCTAAGAGTTCATTGAGAAGAATATCGGCACCATCAATATAA
>JAJCYJ010000421.1 GCA_029262975.1 Saprospiraceae bacterium | reverse complement strand
ACATCTGCCCATGGTGTTATATAGGGAAGATGAGATTAAATAGATTGCGCACAGCGTTGTTATCAGAGATCAATTTAGAGATTGATTTAAAGCCTTACTTATTATATCCTGATATCCCAGAAGGGGGGGTGCCAAAGTCTGTATTTAGAAATAAAACGAAACCGGGCATGGGAAAAAGTCTTAAGGCTGAAACAGAGAGAGAAAATATTGAAATAAATTATAAATTGATAGAAAGAATTCCCAATACAATGCAAGCACATAGACTCGTCTGGCTGATTAAAGACCGCGATATTAAATTTAAATTATCTAAAATGATCATTCGAGGATATTTTGAAAGTGGGGTAGATATAGAAGATAAAGGGATTTTAATAAACATGGCCAAGTCGGTCCACGCTTCAGATCAGATAATAGAGCAGTTTGTAGAATCAAATAGTGGTTTAGATGAAGTTCAGAATTCTATTGATGAAGCAAGAGAGCAAATGATCACATTAGTTCCAAGTATTCGTCTTGATTGTAAATTTATGATACCAGGATTGCAGACGAGTGATGTATTAGAAAAATATATCCGTAGAGCTTCAGCTAAGCAAGGTGATTAAGGATTAGACTATCCTCTTTTCTATGCATTCGCAGATGCCATATCTTTTTCAAAATTCTGAGCCGCATAATAGAAAAGAACCATAGATATAGCAGCGGGTATAAATGAAAAACAGAAGGCCCATCTCAAAGACTCGTTACCAAAAGTTGGGGTCAGAAGGTCGCTTAGAAAACCATAGGTCAAAGGACCAAAGCCAAGTCCGATCAAATTAAGAACTAAGAAAAATACGGCTGAGGCAAGGGCACGCATTTTGGCATTCACTAAATTATGCGTAGCCGCGATACAAGGACCAAGATAGACTGCAGTCAGAAGAGCAGTCATAAAATGGCTCATGAGGACCAGTGTTGTACTACCTAAAAATATTTGGAAAATCGAAAAAGGAATTCCGATGATACCGGCAAGAATAGGTAAATAGAAATACCATTTGATGTCGTTTACCCCTAACCTGTCTGCAAAGTATCCGCCGGAAAAGGTACCAATGATACCTCCAAAACCGACTACAATGCCCATCCAGGTACCAATTATACTTACTTCCATGCCATGCACTCTTGCCAGGAAAGGTGGAAAAAAGTTACCTACACCATAGGTGTTAAAAGTATTTAACCCGGCGGCAAGGGCTAAAAAGATAAATGTCCTTTTAGATAATAATACTTTGACAACTTCGACAAATGACAGTTCTGGAGTCTCTATTAATTTGGCTTTATCACTAAAACCTTTAGGAGGTTCCTTAACTGTAAAAAGCAATAATAGAGCGTATATAATACCAGGAAAACCCAAAACAAAAAAGGCCATTCGCCAACCAAAATATTGGTCAATCCAACCACCTGCCAGATAGCCAAATAGAATCCCTATATAAATGCCAGTCGAGTATATAGACAACGCGGTGGCTCTTCTTTCAGGAGGAAAATAATCTGAAATAATCGAGTGTGAAGGTGGACTTCCCCCGGCTTCACCGATACCTACTCCGATCCTTGCCAACAATAGTTGTGTAAAATTTGTAACGAGTCCAGAAACGGCTGTCATAAGACTCCATATGGCAAGAGACCAGGCAACAATATTTCTACGGTTGCTCTTATCGGCGAATCTTGCTATTGGAATGCCCAGAGTGACATAAAAAAGAGCAAAAGTAAGACCTGTTAATAAACCTAATTGGGTGTCGGAGAGACCTAATTCACTTTTAATGGACTCTTGAAGAATTACAAGAATCTGCCTGTCAATAAAATTAAATGTGTAAACGCCAGTAAGGATAAGTAGAACATAACCTTTGTAGCGTTTACTATAAATCGGTTTTTCGCTCACTAATTATTCTCTTGCACCCCAAGATAGTTAAATTGTTGAATTGAAAGATATATGCAATTCTCTGAAAAGATTTATATCCCTTTAAACACTGGATGAGGTTAATCTTCAGAGAATTTAAAACGTAAACCGACATCATTAAAAACACCTGTTCTTTACATACAAGAGGTAAGCATGTAATTAGTATCAGGATGAATACCTGGAATCATATATCTTATTTGTTAGGCCCCAATAATTCTACTATTTTGTAGAGAGGTACGGGGTAATACTTTGATGTATCATATAATTATTCCTAAAAACATATAATTATGACTTCGATCGACCAATTCACTGACGATATCATGAAACTTGTCAGTAAGGACAAATTAAAAGAGGCAATAAAAGAAATTCAGAAGTTGCTCAAAGAGAGCCCTACAATGTTAAAGGAAGTAGTATTGCAATCTGCACGCTATAACGAAGTGACTGCTTCTATACATCGGGGAACCATTAATTACACTGATGCTTCCGTAGAGAAGAATAAAATTAGATTCGCTTTGATGAATATCCTTCAGGATATGTCCCGGGGTATAGAAGAAAAAGAAAATGTAAAGACAGAAGTCGAACGATATCTTTCAGATCGAGAAGCAGGGAAAGTAAATCAAGTGAAGATTGAGGGAGATGGCAATATCAATGCTCAGGATATTTCCGGAAGCAACATTTCTATAAATGTAGGGAGTTCTTCCGCACAGAAAAATGACCGTCATTCTTCTGATAAATCGGACTGAAAAAATGATAGATTAGATATAAATTATGTCCAATAGAGCTGAGGTGAAGGGTAATCAAAATATTGTTATTCAGGGAGTAACAGATAGTTCTATTACTGTCATTGTAAATGGTGAAACTCAAGAAATCAAGAATGAATTAGTCGAGTTAAAGGGACTTTTGGAGAAAATGAAAGTTCAGAATTTTCAATTTGCGCAATTCAAGTATAATATAGGAGATCTCAATGAATCCAATTTTGAATTTGTCACACAGAAGAAAACATTTAATCAACTATTGACCCGACGCTTGATTGAAGCACTACAACCACATAGTATTCCTGCGAGCCGATTATTGGGGCAAGCAACAAAAATTGCTGAAGATTGGGAAACACAAGCGAGAATTAATAATCATATAACTGTATTTACGGACTTAGGATTAAGTAAATCAGACCCATAACTTGCGTCCTCTAGTTTGGATGGGGCGATTAGATTTTGGAATTTGGAAAAGTTAGATATGGATTTTGACCAAGTGAGTTTAAAGGGATTAATG